>CAZLBU010000021.1:0-4200 GCA_964557815.1 uncultured Bifidobacteriaceae bacterium
GCGTGATGTTCCAGTACGGCTACCTGACGAATGGCTACGGCCTGCCCGTGCTTGGCGGCCTGTTTGCGCTGGCGATGGGCGGCGCGGGGCTCCCGCTCAGCGTACGGCGGTAAGACGAGTCCGAGGAGCGGGGATGTGAAAAGACTCTGGTTGGCTTGCGGGATCACCACCGTGGTCATGGCACTGGCGCCGCCTCCGGCCATCGCCTGCTCGTGCGTGGGCGGGATTCCCCCCTGCCAGCAGCTGTGGATGGGCGGCGACGAGAACCCTCCCGTCGTGTTCGAGGCGACTGTCGTGTCGATCGGCGAGGAACTGGGCCCGCCGCTGCCCCCTGAAGGCCGGCGCTATCCGATCAGGAAGGTGACGCTGAAGGACGCCAGGGGGTGGATCGGCGAGCCGAGTCTGACGATCATGACCAGCGGCGATGGCGCCTCTTGCGGTTATTCATTCGAGGTCGGGCGACGCTACCTCATCGACGCGGGCCGCAGTCCGGCCACCGGGCAGCTTGGGACTGGACTGTGCTCCTTGACTCGTCCGATCGAGCAGGCGGGTGAGATCCTGGCCTACCTGCAGACGCTGTCCAGGCCCCCCGAAGGCGCGACCGTGTCGGGTACCGTCCACCTGATGAGTGGGTCGCCCTACTTCGGGCCGAACGTGCGGACACCTGTTCCCTTCGTTCGGGTCATGTTGCACGGCCCACAGTCGGCCACCACGCTCAGCACGGATGATGGGACATTCTCGTTCACGAAGCTTCCTCCCGGCCTCTATCAGTTGTCCGTTGAACTCGAGGGGCAACCGGCCGTTGCTGCGCCAGCCCCGGAGGAATTCCGGATACCCAACGCGTACGCATGCCACAGGTCGTGGGTGAACCTCACCATCAACGGCGTCATCGAAGGCTCCATCCTGGATGGCGAGGGCCATCCGGTTGTCGGCGCGTCGATCTCCCTCAGGCTGGCCGACCCTCCTCAGGAGCATCGCGTCCAGTACTACCCCACGGCTTCGGACGAGTTGGGGCGGTTCTCCTTCAAGGACCTGCCTCTCGGCCGGTACCAGGTTGGCGTGAATCTGAATTTCGGGCCGCGTCGCGAGAGCCCCTTCGCGGTCTCCCTGGCGACGGGTGCTGATGGCGCTCCGGAGATCATCGAGCTGGGGCCGGGCGCTCTCCACCAACTCCGGCCCATCGTCGTCTCGCGTCTGGAGCGCATCAGGGTTCAGGGCCAGGTGGTCTGGGCAGACGGGCGCCCGGCCAAAGGCTGCCTCGTCTCGGCCACTCCGCCGGCCGAGTCCGGAGACGGCCTCGGCTTCGCGGGGGATGACACCGGCGAGGACGGCCGATTCGAGCTGGATGTGCTGAGAGGTGTCCGTTACCGCTTCCGCGCCAGCAATTGCACCCCGATGGGGGCCGAGGTCGAGGGCGTCGGCGGTGACGGCTTCGTGCAGCTGGTCCTGCGCGATCGCCGCTGACGTATACATCCGGTCGCGACCGCACCCGTTCTCGCACCCGTTCGCACCTGCCCGCACCTGTTCGCACCTGTCCGCACCCGTTCGCACCTGCCCGCACCTGTTCGCACCTGTCCGCACCCGTTCGCACCCCTCGCACCTGGACTAGAATCTCCCGAGATGACTCGTCCGGTCCGGGGGGCATGACCCGCGCGTTCTTCCTCACCTGTGCTCTCCTCTTCTGTCCGCCCGCCGCGAGGGCCGCGAGCGCTCAGGCCCAGAACCCCGCTGCGATTCCTGCCCCCAACCTGCCGGCGCCCGGTGGCCGAAAGCAAGCGACCGCCACGCGTGTCGAGGGCGGCGCCATTCGCGTGGACGGGCACCTGGACGAGAACGTGTGGGGACGGTCGTCGGCCATTTCCGACTTCATACAGAAGGAGCCCGAGCAGGGCGCGGCGCCCACCGACGACATGGAGGTGCGCTTTGCCTACGATGACGGCGCCTTCTACGTGGGCGCGCGGATGTGGGCGCGGAACGCAAGGGAGATCCAGGCGCCGCTCGGCCGCCGCGACAACACCGATCAGGCCGAGCACATCCTGATCGCGCTCGACACGTTCCTGGACCGGCGCACGTCGGTGGTGCTGGGGGTCACGGCCGCCGGCGTCCGCGTGGACCGCTACCACGGCACCGACAACGAGGACAGCTTCGACACGACCTTCGACCTGGTCTGGGGCGCGCGCACGTCCATCGACGACAGCGGGTGGAGCGTCGAGATCTGGATTCCGTTCACGCAGCTGCGCTTCAACCCCGAGGACGCGCTGACCTGGGGCCTCAACGTGCAGCGCTTCCGTCCCTCGATCAACGAGGAGGACACCTGGGTGCTCATCCCGCGCACGGTGCGCGCGTGGTCGTCGCGCTTCGGCGATCTCCAGGGCGTCTCCGATGTCCGCCCGGCCCGCCGCATCGAGCTGCTTCCCTATGTGGCGGGCACCTCCACGCTGTACGGCGAGGCTGCTGGCCGCAACCCGTTCCTGCAGGGCGCCAATGCCGGGGCACGGGTTGGTGCCGACGTGAAGGTCGGCCTCGGGCCGAACCTCACGCTCGACGCCACGATCAATCCCGACTTCGGCCAGGTGGAGGCCGACCCGGCCGAGGTGAACCTCACGGCGTTCGAGACGCGCTTCACCGAGCGGCGCCCGTTCTTTCTCGAGGGCTCGTCCCTGTTCAACATCGGGCACCCCAACTTCTACTACTCGCGCCGCGTCGGCACCCGGCCGATTGGCCCGGCCCAGGGCGACTACGTGGATTACCCCTCGGCCACGACGATCCTCGGGGCCGCCAAGCTCACCGGGCGGCTGCCATCGAAGACGTCCCTGGCCTTCCTGGGCGCAGCCACCGCCGGAGAGTCGGCAGACGTCGCCAGCGAGGGTCTCGGAACCGAGGAGAGCGTTCGCGTGGCTCCGCGTGCCTATTACGGCGTCGCCCGGGTGCTGCAGGAGTTCGGCGCGAACGCGTCCACGGCGGGCCTGTTCGCCAGCCTCGTACACCGTGACTTCGAAAGCGCGGATCCTCTCGCCGACCTCTATGCACGAAACGCCGTCGCCTTCGCCGGGAACACGCTGTTGCGCTTTGCCGGCGGCCAGTACGAGTTCCGTGCGGCAGCGGGCGGCTCGTACATCGATGGCACCGAGCACGCGATGGAGCGCGTCCAGCGCTCGAGCGCGCACTTCGCTCAGCGGCCGGACCGGGACTATTCGAGGCTCGACCCCACGCTGACCTCGCTGGCCGGCTGGACGGCGCAGGCGAACTTCGACCGGACGGGCGGCCGGCACTGGCTGTGGGGCGTCAGCACGAAGATCGACTCCGTGAACTTCGAGACCAACGACCTGGCCATCCTGAACGGCGCGGATGGCCTGCTGGTCTCTGGCAGCCTCACGTATCGAGAGACCCAGCCCGGCCGCGTCTTCCGCGGCTACGCCTTCACGTTCAACGTGTCGAACGACTCCACTCTCCGCTGGCTGCGCCAGGACGGGAGCATCAGGACCCAGGCCAACCTCACGTGGGCCAACTTCTGGACGACCAACGTGTCGGTGACCCGCAACCAGCCGCAGCTGAGCGTCAACCTGACACGCGGCGGGCCCCTCATGGCTCGAGGCCCCGGCTGGACGACCCAGGTGAGCGTCGGCAACCGCGCGGCGTCCCAGACCCGCGTGACCGTCAATGGGACCATGAGCCGGAACGACGACGGGGCGTCGGTGAAACGGATCAGCGGCGCCGTGTCGTTCAGGCCGGGCCCGCGCTGGCAGCTCTCCGCCGAGCCGTTCTATGACCGTGTTACGGAACCGCAGCAGTACGTCACCACGATGGCTGGAGGTCGGCCCGAGACCTACGGCTCGCGCTACATCTTCGCCCTTATCAACCGCAGCACCGTCTCCACGAAGTTCCGCATGGGTCTCACCGTGAAGCCGGACATGAACATCGACGTCTATGCCGAGCCCTTCGCGGCATCGGGCCACTACTACGACTATGGAGAGCTGCTGGCACCGCGCAGCCGGCAGCGACTCCGCTACGGCTCCGAGGGCACCACGCTGGTCGTGAACCCGGACGGCAGCCAGACGGTGACGGCCGATGGCTCGGCCTTCACGCTGCGGAATCGTGACTTCAACACCCTCTCGTTCCGCTCGAACGTCGTCCTGCGGTGGGAGTGGCGGCCCGGTAGCACCCTGTTCGTCGTGTGGCAGCAGGGCCTCGCCACCACCG
>CAZLBU010000021.1:4210-17173 GCA_964557815.1 uncultured Bifidobacteriaceae bacterium
ATGATTGGCGACTACGTCGGCGTCCGCGACATGTTCCGCTCCCTCACCGCGCCGGGGCCGAACCTCTTCGTGGTCAAGACGACGTTCTGGTTGCCGATCAGGTGACGACGGGCACCCGCGGGCACCCGCCCGCACCTGTCCGCACCTGTCCGCCCCTGCCCGCAGTGTGCCGGCTTCCTGTCACTCCCCCACGCGGAGCCGTCCGCCGGGTACTGTTCGCGAGCAAATCGCCGCGTGCCTGTTGGCAGACTCCTTGTAGGCATCCCTGGCATGCGCTTCACGAACCGGGAGAAGGCCGCCCGTCTGCTGGCGGACGAGCTCCAGCGGTTCAACGGCCAGGGGCCGCTGGTGCTTGGGGTGCCGCGCGGCGGCGTGCCCATGGCAAAGATCGTCGCCGACCGCCTTGGCTGCGACTTCGACGTCGTCCTCGTCCAGAAGCTGCGGACGCCGGGTGCGCCCGACCTGGCGATGGGTGCCGTGGACGAGGCCGGGCAGGTCTTCCGCTTTGGCGCCAGGGCCGCAGTGAGCCCCGATCTCTACGCCGACGAAGTGGCCGAACAGGTGGCGGAGATCCGTCGGCGTCGGCGGGTGTATTGGGCGACGCGTGACCCGCTGCCCTCGACTGGGCACACCGTCATCATCGTGGACGACGGCCTGGCGACCGGGGCGTCGATGGTGGCGGCGATCCGGTCGGTGCGGGGCCAGCGGCCGCTGCGCATCGTGGCCGCGGTGCCGGTCGCCCCCTCCAGCGCGCTGGACCTGGCCAGGGCCTATGCCGACGAGGTCGTGTGCCTGAACACCCCGCGGCTCTTCTTCGCGCTGCGCGACTTCTACGACGACTTCACGCCGGTGGACGACTCGGAGGTCGTGGCGCTCCTCAACGCGCGCCAGGCGGGAGAACCCAAGGGCTGACTGTGAAGAAACCACGAAGGCACGAAGCGCCACGAAGGGCACGAAGCCCCTCGTGGCTTCTCTACTTCCCGAGCCGGTACGCGATGAGCTCCCCCGGGAAGCCGGGGGCGCTCACCGACACCGTGATGTACTGCTGCCCGTTCAGCATGTAGGTCATGGGCGACCCGGACTGCGGCGCCGGCATGTAGACGGCTCCCGCGTCGGCGCCCGTGGACTTGTCATACGCGCGCAGCATCGCGCCGCGGCCCTGCGGCGTCGTGTTCATGCCGCCCTCGCCGGCGATCACCAGCGTCTTCGTGGTGAGCACCCCGATCCGCCCCTGGCGTCCCGTGCGCGGGATGTCCAGGCCCTTGAGCGCCGGATGGTTCTTGACGTTGTCCGGCGTGTCGCCGTGCGCGATCTGCCACGCCAGTGTGCCCTTGTTCAGGTCGAGCGCCGTGATGCGGCCGTAGGGTGGCTTGATCAGCGGAAGGCCCTGCACGTTGGTGTTCGGGAATGCCGGACGCCCGCTCTTGTCGTTGGGATCGCTGGCGAAGCCGCGGACGTAGAGCATGTCCGACTTCACGCCGTCGCCCGGCGCGAGGCCCAGCGCCGACACGCCCGTGTTCGAGAAGATGTAGAAGTAGTTCGTCTCCGGATCCAGCGATCCGCCCTGCCAATTCGCGCCGCCCGTCACGTTCGGTAGCATGAGCGTCGCGCGCGGCCCCTCCCACTTGCTGACGACGGGCGGGGTGAACAGCGGCCCGATCCTGTACTGCTGCACCAGCTTCACCGCCTCGGCGCGCAGCTCGGGGGTGAAGTCGATGAGGTCGTCGATCGCCACGCCCTGGCGTTCGAAGGCCGGCGGTTTCGTGACAAAGGGCTGCGTCGGCGAATACCACTCGCCGGGCACGTTGCCCTTCTCGACCGGCCGCTCTTCAATCGGCCACACGGGCTGCCCGGTGACGCGATCGAACACGTACACCCAGCCCTGCTTGGTGGCCTGCGCCACGGCCTTCACGGTCTTGCCGTCGATGTTGAGGTCGGCCAGGATGGGCGCGCACGGGATGTCGTGATCCCAGATGCCGTGGTGCACCAGCTGGTAGTGCCACTTGCGCTGGCCGGTCTTCAGATCCACCGCGACGAGGCTTTCGCTGAACAGGCTGTTCCCCGGGCGATGTCCGCCGTAGTAGTCGCCGGTCGGCAGTTCCACGGGCATGTAGACCAGGCCCAGCTCCTCGTCCACCGTCATCTGCGCCCAGACGCCCGTGTTGCCGCTGTAGGTCCACGAGTCCTTCTCCCAGGTCTCGTTGCCGAACTCGCCCGGGGACGGGATGGTCTTGAAGATCCACAGGCGCTTGCCGGTGCGTACGTCGTAGCCGCGCACGAAGCCCTTCTGGTTGGTCCGGCTGCGGGGGGCGCCGCCCTCCATGTGCGCCGCGCCGATGATGATGGTGTTGCCGGCGACGACCGGCGCGGAGTGGAGCCCGACCTCGCCCTTGACGAGGTCCATCTCCTGATCCATCTCCAGCTTCAGATCGACGATGCCGTCCCTGCCGAACGACGGGATACGGTCTCCGGTCTTCGCGTCCAGCGCGACGAGCTGATACCCCGGGGTGACGTAGAGAATCCGCTCCGCCTGCCCGTCGCTCCAGTACGAGAGGCCGCGGCCCGAGAGGCGCCGCGGCGCCGCCTGGCCGCGCGGTCCCTCGTCGATGCTGTGCATCCACTTCATCTCGCCGGTCCCGGCGTCCACGGCCACGGCGGCGCGCCGCGACCCGGCCGTGAAGTAGAGCGTGCCCTTCACCATGAGCGGCGTGGCCTGGAACTGGAACTCCGGCGTCGGCCCCAGGTTCTCGGTTTTGAAGCGCCACGCGATCTCGAGCTTGTTGAAGTTGGCGGCATTGACCTGATCCAGCGGCGAGTAGCGGCGGCTCGCGAGGTCGCCACCATACGTGGGCCACTCGCCCTTGGTTGTGCCGGCGGACATCGGGCTCACGCCCTGGCCGGCCAGCGGAAGCGAGAGGGCGCCGACGACGAGCGAACAGAGGCCGACGCGCACAACGCGGGTCTGAAGGGTCGAATGCATGGCGACACTCTAGCAGGTGGGTCGAAGCCCGACAACGGCCTCCCGTCCACGCCGCCTCACCTACGATTCGAGGGACGCCATCACGCGCTTCAGGCGTGTCTCCGCCTCCTTCGACACCTCATCGAGCGCCGCCGAACCGCCGGCGGCCGAGAGCATCGCCACCGGGGCCACCGCCGTGACGACCGATGTGCCTGGCGCGTCCTCGTAGACCGTGACGTTGCAGGGGAGGAGCAACCCCACGTCGAGATCCGCGGAGAGCGCCTTGTGCGCCAGGGGAGGGTTGCAGGCCCCGAGGATGACGTACTTCCGGAAGTCCGTATCCAGTTTGGCCTTCAAGGTCTGTTGCACGTCGATGCTGGTCAGCACCCCGAATCCTTCCTGCTTGAGGGCGGCCGTCACTCTCTCCACCGCCTCGTCATAGGGGATCGGCAGCTTCACCTGCAGGCCGTACCGGGTTTCCGTCATCTTTCGCCTCCAGCGGCAGGATAGTGCAAGGGTGGTGCCGGAGGCCTCGCTTCGCTCGGTGGGCGCAGGCGTGGGCCATTCAGCGTTCCCGTCCCGACGTGATCTATCCTCCCTCCGTGTCGTCGAGCTGCCGGAACTGCGGCGCCGCCCTGGCGGGACCCTACTGCGCTGCCTGCGGCCAGGCCGAAGAGGATGGCCACGCCACCACGGTGTCTCACCTCCTGCGGGAGGCGTTCCACGAGGTCTCGAACGTCGACGGCAAGGTGCTGCGGACGGTCGTGGCGCTCTTCACCCGGCCCGGCCGTCTGACGGCGCAGTACTGGGAGGGGCGACGCGCTTCCTGGGTACGCCCGCTCAAAATCTTCCTGCTGGCCGCGGCGCTGCACTTCGTGACCGTGCCCGGCATCGGGCCGATGAACTTTGACATCCTGCTCCAGCGCACGCCCGACGGCAGCCTCGACGTGAGCGTGGGCACCGCGGCCCGGCGGCGCGCGGGACAGGGCGGGCGGGTCGAGGTTTCTGAACCGGAGCGGCTGGCATACCTGGAGCGGCTGCGAGACCTGTACTCCACGACGCGTTACCTTGCGCCGCTCGCGTTCGCTGCGGGCACGTGGCTCCTCTACCGCCGCCAGCAGCCGTTCCTGGCCAGCCACATCGTGATGGCCGCGCACTTCTATGCCTTCTGGTACTTGGTCAGTGTCCTCACCAGCCGCCTGACGTTTGCTGTGGTGGGTGGGTGGATCGGCGTGGGCGCGTCGGCCCTTTACCTCTTCCAGATGCTTCGCACCGTGTTCGGCGATCGTGTCACGCCGGCGCTGCTGAAGACCACGCTGTTGTACGCCGCGATGGTCGTGCTCGAGATGGCGATGGCTCTGGCCACGTCGCTCTGGGTGGCGCGCGCGATTTGACCGCTCCCGACCGGCTCTGCTAATCAGGACGGATGGCCGTCGACATTGCCGAGCTCGAAGCCCATCGCCCCGCCATCACGGGCCACTGCTACCGCATGCTGGGCTCGGCCGCCGATGCCGAGGACGCCGCGCAGGACACCTTCGTGCGCGCCTGGCAGAGCCTGGACCGGTTCGAGGGCCGCGCGTCGCTCAAGACGTGGCTCTATCGCATCGCCACCAATGTCTGCCTCGACGCGCTCTCCGACAAGGCTCGCCGCTTCCGCCCCATTGAAGAGGGGCCGCCCGGCACTGTGAACGATGAGCTGGTCGACCGCCCACGGACGCACTGGCTGGAGCCGGTGCCCGACGCGAGAGTCCTGCCCGCCGAGGCCGATCCGTTCGAGCGCGCGGCGCTGCGGCAGAGCATCCGCCTGGCCTTCATCGCGGCCCTGCAGCACCTGCCGCCGCGGCAGCGCGCGGCGCTGCTGCTGGCCGACGTGCTCGGATGGTCGGCGGCGGAGGTCGCCCAAGGTCTCGACATGTCGGTAGCCGCCGTGAACAGCGCGCTGCAGCGCGCGCGGGCGACACTGGCGAGCCGGGACGCGAGCCTGGAGTCATTCGCGGCGGATGCGGTTGCGTTCTCGGACGATGAGCAGCACCTGCTGCGACGGTACGTCGATGCGTTCCACCGCTACGACGTGGACGAACTGGTCTCGCTGCTGCAGGAGGACGCGGCATTCTCGATGCCTCCCTACAGCTTGTGGCTGCAGGGCCCGGAGCCTGTGCGGGCCTGGCTGCTCGGCCGCGGCTGTGGATGCCGGGGCTCGCGCCTGGTGCCGACCGAGGCCAACGGCACGGCCGCCTTCGCGCAGTACCGGCCGGGTGAAGCCGGTGGCCCGCACCGGGCATGGGCGCTGGCCGTGCTCGAGCTCCAGGATGGCCGCATCGCGGGCTGGACATCGTTCCTCGACGTCGAGACGCTGTTCCCCCTCTTCGGCCTTCCGCTGACGCTCCGCTGAGTCGGCCGTCCCGCCATTCGTCATAGCCAGCCGCGGCGCGGCCGATGATTTTCTGGCCGCACGGGGGTCTATGCCTTCAGACACACCTTGAAGGAGGGACTTCCGTGACCAACCCGCGCAAGCTGTTCGTCAACCTGCCCGTTCGTGACCTGCAGAAGACCAGGGACTTCTTCTCGGCGCTGGGCTTCAGCTACAACCCGCAGTTCACCGACGACAAGGCGGCCTGCATGGTCCTCAGTGACGAGGCCTTCGTGATGCTGCTGAACGAGCCGTTCTTCCAGGGCTTCACGGCGCGTCAGATCTGCGACACGACCTCCCACACCGAGGCGCTGCTTGCGCTGTCCTGCTCGAGCCGCGAGGAGGTGGACCGGATGGCGGAGAAGGCGCTGTCCTCCGGTGGCTCACCGGCGACGCCACCGCAGGATCACGGCTTCATGTACACGCGCAGTTTCTACGACGTGGACGGCCACCACTGGGAGATGGTCTGGATGGACCCGAAGGGCATCCAGTAGGCGAGATCGTACGACAGCCACCGGAGGAGACGATCATGACAGCAGCCACGTCCGCGAACAGGGAGACCTTCGAGGTCTCGACGCCTTCGGCGCGAGTGATACGGATGACGCGCCTCTTCGGCGCGCCCCGGGGCCTGGTCTTCGAGGCGATGACCCGGCCCGAACACGTGCGCCAGTGGTGGGGGTGCCTGGGCGCGGGCTACTCGGTCCCCGTCTGCGAGATCGACCTTCGGCCCGGCGGCGCCTGGCGCTTCGTCCACCGCCACCCGAAGGGCGAGCACACGTTCTACGGTGTCTATCGCGAGATCGCCGCGCCCGAACGGCTCGTCTACACCGAGACGTTCGACCAGTTCCCCGACACCGAACTGGTGGTCACCGCCGCATTCGCTGAGGAGGGTCGCGGAACGCGCCTGACGGTCACGGTGCTCTGCCCCTCGGAGCAGGTGCGCGACGGGGTAATCCAGTCCGGCATGGCCGGGGGCGCGGCGATCAGCTACGACTGCCTCGAGGACCTCGTCGCCTGTCTCGCGCCGGGGCCATAGCCGCCCCGCGTTCGCGTTCGGGTGCCGGCTGCATTCCTCGGCGTATTCGATGTGGCGGAGCCCGCCGAGCGGAGACGCCGGCGCGAACCTTCTGCGCTCCGCGTGGAGGGGGCACTTCTATCGTGCCTCTCCCCCCGCCACCCGAAGCCTGTTACCGGAAACCGAGGGCCGCGTCTCGTGCTGTCCCCATCGACGTCGGGCCAACCTGACGAGCATATGGTCCATCCATGCCGCGGTATCCGCCGCAATCCGGCGCTCGCCCACGGGGAGCGCCTCGGTCTCGGCCAGGGTTCGCAGCATCTCCAGCTGCGCCGGCCACGACGTGACGCCGACACCGGCGAGGTTGGTGTCGCCACCGGCGTTGGCGCGGACCAGGCGCGAGACGAGAGACGCGCGGCGCAGTACGCGGCTGCGCCACCGTCCTGGATCGGCCTCGGGCGGGATCACGACGCCGACGTACGCGCGCCGCCGCCCCGCGTGCCATCCCGTGGCCTCAGCCAGATCGAGCAGCGAGCCCGCCGGCGTGTCCATGAGCAGCGGCGAGGCCAGTTCCTCCAGCGAGGGCGTCGCGAGCGCCACGACGCACACCTCCGTCTCGATCAGGACGTCCACGTCCACCGTGCCCCGTCGCCCGCGACGCAGGCTCGCCGCGGGCGGGTGGGGCAGCGCGGCCCAGCACGAAACGCGGACGGTCTGCGGCGCACCGATGCCGCCCTCCGGGAAGCCGATGAGCGAGGCGACGAGCAGGCGCAGCCAGACCGGTGGCGCCACCTGCTCCAGGGTGCGGAAGAGGTTCCACGCAAGCGCCTGCCGCGGGATGTCCCTGAGCATCGTCGCCATGGGCGGCTCGGGTCGCCGAAGCAGATCGGGGTGATAGGGGTGCACGACGAAGGTATCGGGCTGGACCATCACGACACCCCTTCGGCCGAAATGGGCACAGCGGCCGACGCGCTCAGGTACGCGAGCGCCTCTGCCTCGGACCCGAACACATCCTGGGCCTGGCGCCAGAGATCGCGCGCCTGCGCATGCGGGCAATCGTCCTCGCCGTCACAGCCCGTGAAGCCGAGGGCCTTGACGGCGCGCTCATGGCGGACCATCTGGTCGTGCCAGCGGCTCAGATCGTGCGCGAGGGCAATGGCGTCGTTCGTGCCAACGCGGTTGGCGAGATGTCGATAGACGTGCAGCATCGTGACCCTCCAGGGTCGCCTGGAAATCCAGGGAAAAATATGGAAAACGAGACGGGAGAGCCCTCGGCCCTGCCCTTACGTGCGGGAGGCCGAGGCGTGCGCGAGGAAGATGCGACGCTGGGAGGCGTACAGCGAGCCTGTCGCGCGCTTGGCGATGGCGGAGAGTGGCTCGCGGACAGGCATGATCATCGTGATTCTAGCATCGAGGCCGTGCGTTGCCAAGGCGAGGGCCGGAGCTCACGGCGGGGCTGGCTTGCGGGTGCCGACTCCCGTGTGCCGCTCCCAACTCCCGACTCCCGATCTGACCTGTCCAATCTACCGCCCCGGCTTCAGCTTCCCCTGGTGGCAGGCCATGCAACCGATCTCGGGGTTCTTGACGCCGGCGAAGTGCTTGTTGATGCCGCCGACCATCCCGCGCATGCGCCGGCCCGCGGCCTTCATCGGATTGTCGTCCGAGCCCCAGTCGTTCGGGTCGTGGCAGAACGAGCAGCCCACGCCGAGCGAGGCCGTGAAGACACCCATCTGAAGTGCCAGGGAGCTGTCGCCGTTGAACGCCGCCTCGTAACGCTTCGCGTCCCGCTCCCACTGCTCCTGCGTAATCTTGGGAGGGATGAGCCTTCCCTGATGGCACGTGTTGCAGGTGATGCCGCCGTAGTTCTTGAGCGCGCCCGCATTGAGGTCGTTCACCATGCGGGACATGCGATACGCGAGGTCGAAGGTGGGCAGGTACGCCAGGCTCCACTGGTCCTCGATGTGGCAGTGGCTGCACTCCACGCCAAGGGCTTTCGACCACTCCTGCATGCGCGCCTGCACGTCCTCCTGGGCGCGAAGGCTGATGAGGGACATGGCGAGCAGGCAGAGCACGAACGGAGCCACGGCAAACCGGCGCATGGATCCAGCCTATCGCAGCCCCACCGCGATCGGCCACCAGTCGAACATGCTGGTGATGGCCCCTGGCGCCCCCGCCCGCGCGGCCTCAAGGTATGCTGAGGGCTTCCCGCGATGAACGATCCGGACGATCTCGATCGGCTCGTCGACGAGCTCAACGCCTCGGCTCGCGAGCGGCCGCAGGCCCCACCCCGCCTCGAGGAGTGGCTCCGGATCCTCCGTCAGCAGGGCGGCAGCGACCTGTATCTCGTGGCTGGCGTGCCGCCGTCCGTCCGCGTGCACGGCGCGATCCGCCGGCTCCACGAGCCCATCCTCGACGGGGACGAGATCGAGGCGCACGTGCTCCCGGCGCTGCCCCCGCATGCCGCCGCGTCCTACCGCACGCATGGGCATGCCGATGCGTCGCTCCGCAGCGGGCCGGGCGGGCGCTTCCGCATCAACCTGCATCGGGAGCGAGGGCGCGCGGCCGCCAGCATTCGCGCACTGCCCCTTCGCCCGCCGCGGCTCGACGAGCTGGGCCTGGCGCCCGCCATCGAGGCGCTGACACGCCTGCCTCACGGCCTCGTGCTGGTGGGCGGCCCGACGGGTTCCGGGAAGACGACTACCGTGGCGGCCCTGGTAGACCTGATCAACAGGCGGGACGCCCGACACATCGTGACCATCGAGGATCCCATCGAGTTCGAGCACATCCACGACCGCAGTGTGGTCGAGCAGGTGGAGATTGGCATCGACGCGCCGGATTTCCCCACCGCGCTGCGCTCGGCAGTCCGGCAGTCGCCAGATGTCATCGTGATCGGCGAGATGCGGGACCCGGAGACCATGCGCATCGCCCTCGCGGCGGGGGAAACCGGGCATCTCGTGCTGTCGACGCTTCACACGAGCGACGTGACGTCCACCGTGTCGCGGGTGTCTGATGCCTTCCCGGCGGAGCGCCAGCCCACGATTCGCCAGGAACTGTCGATGGCGCTGGCGGCCGTGATGACCCAGATCCTGCTGCCGAGAACCGGGGGCGGCCGCATTCCCGCCGCGGAGCTGCTCATGGTCGGCTACGGCGCCCGCCAGCACATTCGGAAGAACGCGCTGCAACACCTGCACCAGGAGATCACGATCTCCCGGCGGCAGGGCTCGTTCACCTTCGAGGAGTCCCTCGCGCAGCTGGTCCGCGCAGGGATGCTCGACATCGAGGAGGCCCGCGCGCGCGCCATCCACCGGGACGAACTGGAGGGTCTGCTGGCGACATTCCGCGACGGATCGGCTGGGACCGGCAGCGGTTCCCGGTAGTAGGATCGGCATATATGACGAGCACCTGGCGCAGGCGGCTTCTGATGGCCTCTGCCGCCACGCTGGCCCTGGCGGTTGCAGGCAGCATCGGTCTGGCCGGGCGAGCGCAGCCCCTCTCGCAGTTCGTGGGCACGCTCGATGAGCACCCCGCCATCCAGTACGAGACCCGGCCCACGACCGACGTGGTCGCCCGGCTGAATGCGGCTCTGGCCGCCGGCCGGCAGACCCTGGAGCGAGACGCGCGGACCGGCTACCTGCTGCCCGTGCTGAACGCGTTGAACGTCCCGGCCGAATCGCAGATCCTCGTCTTCTCGAAGACGGGCCTCCAGCGCGAGCACACGGGCCCACGGAATCCCCGGGCCCTCTACTTCAACGAGTCGGTGGTGGTGGGCTACATTCCCGGTGCGCCGGATCTGGAACTGGCCGCGCACGATCCACAGCAGGGCGTCGTCTTCTACACGCTGGAGCAGGGGACTGGCGCCGCCCCCCGGTTCTCGCGGCGAGCGCACTGCCTCACGTGCCACGTGTCGGCGGTCACGATGGAGGTGCCGGGGTTCATCGTTCGCAGCAACATGGTGGGCGCGGACGGCAACCCGATGCCGGCGCTGGGCAGCCACACGGTGAACCACCAGACGCCGCACACCCAGCGCTGGGGCGGGTGGTTCGTGACCGGCCACGCGTCGATGCCTCCGTACGGGCCGCTCGGGCACCTCGGCAACACGACCGTCACGCCCCACCCGACGTCGGGACCGGCCATCTTCTCGAACCACGTCCTCATCGAGTGGCTGAACCGGCCGGCGGCGACGGACAAATACCTCGCGTCGGACAGCGACCTGGCTGCCCTGATGACGTTCGATCACCAGATGCACGCCCTCAACCTGCTCACGCGCCTCAATTGGGAGGCGCGCGTGGCGGACGCCAGCGGCGGGGCACTCGCCACCGACACCAGGCTCGCCGCGCGCGTGGGCGAGCTGGTCGACTACCTGCTCTTCGTCAAGGAAGCCCCGCTGGCCTTCGAGGTGGAGCCGCGTCCCGGATTCGCCGAAGCCCTGGCGGCGCGGGCGCCGAAGGACCGCCGGGGCCGGTCGCTGGCACAACTGGATCTGACGACGCGGCTGTTCAAGTACCCGCTCAGCCATCTCGTCTACAGCGAGGCCTTCGATGGCCTGCCGTCGGCGGTGAAGGAGTCCGCGTACCGGCGGATGTTCGACATCCTGTCGGGCAAGGACCACGATTCGAGGTACGCGCACCTGTCTCCTGACGATCGAACGGCCATCTCCGAGATCCTGCGAGACACGAGGAAGGATCTCCCTGCCGACCTTCGGACCCTCACGCTCGCGCCAGCCCGATGAGGTTGCGGCGGCCAACGAGGGAGGCGGCGGTGGCTGGGATGGCGTTGGCCTCCGCGCTCACCCTCGCCCAGGAACCTGCGCGGCCGCGCGTCGTGGTCCTCACCACCGGTGGCACCATCGCCAGCCGCGTGGGCGCCTCCATGCAGGACGGAAGCAGCCTGGTGAGTGCTGTCCCGCAGCTTGCGGACCATGCCGCGATCAGCGTGGAAGAGGTCACGCGCGTGGGATCGTCCCAGATCACGCCCGCGCACTGGCTGATCCTGGCCAGGCGCATCAACGCGTTGTTTCGTGACGATCGCAACCTGCGGGGTATCGTGGTCACGCACGGCACCGACACGCTCGAGGAGACCGCGTTCTTCCTGAACCTGGTGGTCCGGGATCGCCGGCCCGTGGTGGTGACCGGCTCCATGCGATCGTCCAACGAGATCTCCGCGGATGGTCCCGCCAACCTGCTGAACGCCGTGCGCGTGGCGGTCCACGAGGGCTCCGCCGGCAAGGGCGTGCTCGTGGCGCTCAACGAGCACATCGCCGCCGCGCGTGACGTGTGGAAGACCGACAACCGGCGCGTGGAGACCTTCCGGTCGCCGGAACTCGGGTTCCTCGGTTTCGTGGATCCCGATGGCGTGGTGTTCTATCGGTCGCCGCTGCGCCCGCACACCGCGGAGAGCGAATTCGACATCGCTGGCGTCGAGATCCTGCCCGACGTGGCCATGCTGACGGACTACCCGGGCTTCGATGGCGCGTTGATGGACGGGGTGCTCGCGTTGAAGCCGGCCGGCGTCGTCATCGCCGGCTTTGCCGGTGGGCGCCTCAGCGCCGGCGCCCGCGCGGCCGTCGAACGCGCCAGCGCCTCGGGCATCCCCGTCGTCGTGGCTTCTCACGTTCCGGGAGGGCGCATCGTGGGCGACCCGGTGGGGAACACCGGGGCGATCCTCGCGCGGGACCTCTCGCCAAACAAGGCGCGCGTGCTGCTGATGCTGGCGCTGACGCGCACCCGCGAGCGCGAGGCCCTTCAGTCAGCCTTCGACAGGTACTGAACCGGGTCCACGCGCATCGCTCGCAGCGCGGGGGGCACGCACGCCACGAGCGCCGCAGCGGCGAGGATGGTCGTTGCGGCAAGCGTTGCCCTGGCGTCCGTGGGTGTCACTTCATAGAGCACCCGTGAGAGCGCGCCTTCCGCGAGCCTCACCATCGTCACGCCCAACGCCAGGCCGGCCGCCACCAGGACGGCGCTCTGGCCGACGAGCATGCCGCCCACCCCGGCGGGGCGGGCGCCCAGCGTCATGCGAATGGCCAGCTCGCGGGTGCGGAGTGCCACGGCCCACGAAAGCAGCCCGTAGACGCCAAGAGCGGCGAGCAGCGCCGCCAGCGCGCCGAAGACCAGCAACAGGCTCGTCAGGAGCCTCGGCTCTGCGGTTCGGGCCGCAAAGCGGTCTCCCCAGGTTTTCGCCGCCGCCATCGGCACTTCAGGCGCCGCGGCTTTGAGGCCTTCGCGAATGGCCGCCATCGCGGTGGCGGTATCTCTCGCGCGAACGGCGATGAACACCTCCGAGAACGGAAACTGTCGTGTCGAGGTGTAGAAGGCCGGCTCGGTCGCCTGTCCCAGCGGGACGTTGCGGACGTCCTTGACGATGCCGATCACTTCGAACGGCAATCCGCCCTCGTGATGCTGCTGCCGGGCTGTGAGGTTCACCCCAAGGGGGCCGACGCCCGTGGTGGCCAGGCGGATGACGGCCCCGACACCGCGCCCTTCGAGGTGGCGCCGTGCGAACGACTCGTTGACCACGACCACGCCAGCCGCGTCCGCGCTGTCGAAGGCCGTGAACGAGCGTCCGGAGACGAGCGTGGCG
>CAZLBU010000022.1:0-220 GCA_964557815.1 uncultured Bifidobacteriaceae bacterium
CCACCTTCGCGGTGTAGCCCGAGAGGTAGTGATACATGGCGCCCTCGGGCGAGAGCCGCGCAATCGGCGGCAGCACGCCGTAGGCGTCGGCCGTGAGCATCACGATGTTCTCGGGGTGGCCGCCCATGCCCTCGAGCACCGCGTGCTCGATGAACTCGATGGGATACGCGCCCCGGGTGTTCTCGGTGAGCGACGCGTCGTCGAAGTCCAGGCCCCGCGT
>CAZLBU010000022.1:276-1078 GCA_964557815.1 uncultured Bifidobacteriaceae bacterium
GGTGCCGAAGCGCCGGGTCGTGCTGAAGATCTGCGGCTCGGCCTCCGGCGAGAGCTTGATCATCTTCGCGTAGCAACCGCCCTCGAAATTGAACACGCCGCGGTCGCTCCAGCCGTGCTCGTCGTCGCCAATGAGGCGCCGCTCCGGGTCGCTCGACAGCGTCGTCTTGCCGGTGCCCGACAGCCCGAAGAAGAGCGCGGTGTCACCGGACGCGCCGATGTTGGCCGAGCAGTGCATGGCCAGGACGCCCTTGAGCGGCAGGACGTAGTTGAGCACGGTGAAGATGGACTTCTTGTTCTCGCCCGCGTAGCTGGTGCCGGCGATGATCACCTCGCGCCTGGCGAGGTTCAGGGCAATCACCACCTCCGACCGCGTGCCGTGACGAGCCGGATCGGCCTTGAACGACGGCGCGGTCATCACGGTGTACTCCGGCTGGAAGCCGGGCAGGTCGGCCACGGGCGGGACGATGAAGAGATTGCGGACGAACAGGTTGTGCCAGGCGAGCTCCTGGATGAAGCGGACAGGGAGCCGGTAGGCGGGGTCGGCGCCGGCATAGAGGTCCTGGACGAACAGCTCCTGCTGGCCCAGATGAGCGATGACGTCGGCCCGAAGGGCGTCGTAGTGCGCCGGTTGCATGGGGCGGTTGACCTTGCCCCACCAGACGTTGGCCTCGCTGGACGGCTCCTGGACGACGAACTTGTCGTTGGGCGAGCGCCCGGTGTGGGAGCCGGTCCGGCACACCAGCGGACCGTCGGCGGCGATGACGCCTTCGGCACGGCGGATGGCGTGCTCGTAAAGGGCC
>CAZLBU010000022.1:1088-6612 GCA_964557815.1 uncultured Bifidobacteriaceae bacterium
AGGCTGTAGGTTTACGTGCACGGGCTTACTGGCGCGAATGCCGACGGCCTCGAGCCCGGCGCCGGCGTGTAGCGTGCTCATATGTGATGACTCCATGGGCCGCCGCGTCCCGCAAGCGGCATGAGAAACATGAATCGTACTTATGGGAATCTCGTGAAGTCAACAACTTACAGCCTCCCTCGGCGGTTCCTGCTACAATCCGGGGTAAACACACCCCAGGCCCCACCCGTAAACATGGCAGGACGTTCAGTAGTCGACGCCGGCGCCCCCCTTCGCGACAGGGTCGCGGAGACACAGCCGTCCCCGGCTTCCGTCGTCGCGACGGAAATCAAGGGCCTGGTGGCGCGCGGCGACCGGGACCAGGCGCGGGAGCGTTTCGGCGCCCTGGTGGCCCTCCTGCAGCGGCGGGCGTTGCGGGTGGCCTTCCAGTACCTCCGGAACCCGGACGACGCCGACGAGGCCGTGCAGGATGCGTTCGTCAAGGTCTTCATGCACATCGAGCAGTACCGTGAAGACCTCTCGTTCGATGTCTGGTTCATGCGCATCCTGGTCAATGCGTCGCTCGACCGGCTGAAGGCCCGGAACCGGCAGCAGCGCTTCATCGCGCCGGCGCCCGACGACGACGAGCGGCCCGTGGAGCAGGTGCCGGCCGCCGAGGCCTCGAGCGAACGCCGGCTGCTGGCACGGGAGCGGTGGGAGCAGGTCACCCGGGCCGTGGCGAACCTGCCCGACCGGCAGCGGCTGGTATTCACGCTCAGCCAGGTGGACCAGCGGACACCGGCAGAGATTGCGGCGGCCACCGGCATGAGCGCCGCCACCGTGCGGGTGCATTTGTTTCGGGCGCTGCGGAAGTTGCGGGGCGTCCTGGGAGAGCAGGCATGAATCGACGCGACGAACCGGACCCGACGCTGGCCGACGCGCTCGACGCCTATCGCGCCGCCGCCTGGGCCGAGGTCGATGCGCACTTCGACGAGCGCGCCCTGGAGACGCAGCGCCAACGCATCCTGCAGAAGGTCGCGCAGGCCGGCCAGCCCGCCCGTGTCCTGGCCTTCCCCGGGACCACGGCGTCGCTGCGACCCGCGGCCGGTATCAGCCGTCGCTGGATCAGCGCCGCCGCCGCGGCGGGCCTCCTGGTCGGCCTCGTGACCGGTCAGCTGCTGCACGTGATGCCAGGCGATGCCTGGGTCCACCGGGTGGCCCCGCGTGCCGCGCAGCCCTACCCGTCGGGTCGCCTGACCCTCATCCCCGCGGTCGCCACGACCGACGCCGACAACGCCCTGCTCGATGCCATCGACGTGGCCGTCACCAGCCGGGGTGCCTCCGACCTGCGCGCGTTCGACGATCTGACGTTCGCGTACGAGCCCCGCTAGTGCCCGCGCTGATTTTCCGGAAGGGCCTCGACCTCAAGCACGAGGTGGCCGGGGTCCTCGCCGACAGTTATCACAGCGCGCTCGTCGATCGGATCAAGGCCCAGGACTACCAGTACGGCAGCGGGCGGCTCACTATCCACCTGGCCCGCGAGTTCGGCTTCTGCTACGGCGTGGACCGCGCCGTGGATTACGCCTACCAGGCGCGGAAGCGCTTCCCGGATCGGCGGGTGTTCCTGACCGGCGAGATCATCCACAACCCGCACGTCAACGACCAGTTGCGCTCCCAGGGGATCCACTTCCTCACCGACCCCTCCGACCGCGATGCCGTCCTTGGCCCGGAGGACGTCGTGATCCTGCCGGCCTTCGGCGTGACCATTGCCGAGTTGCAGCGACTGGACCAGACCGGCTGCACCCTGGTCGACACGACGTGCGGATCGGTCCTCAACGTGTGGAAGAACGTCAAGCGGTATGCGCTCGACGGGCTGACGTCCATCATTCACGGCAAGTACTGGCACGAGGAAACGCAGGCCACGGCGTCCCAGGCGGTCGCGGCCAACGGCGGGCACTACCTCGTGGTGCTGGACAAGCCCGAGGCGGAGTACGTGTGCCGGTACATCGCCGGCCAGGGCAATCGCGACGAGTTCCTCGCCCGGTTCGGCCAGGCGAGCTCGCCGGGGTTCGACCCGGACGTGGACCTCCAGCGGATTGGCTGCGCGAACCAGACGACCATGCTCAGTTCCGAGTCGCTGGAGATTGGGAAAATGCTGCGGGAGGCGATGCGCGCGCGCTGGAGCGACGCCGAGCTCCCCGCCCGGTTCCGGGCCTTCGACACCATCTGCAGCGCCACCCAGGACCGCCAGGACGCCGTCATCCACCTGATGGAGGCCCACGCCCTGGACCTCATGGTGGTCATTGGCGGTTACAACAGCAGCAACACCTGCAACCTCGCGCGCATCTGTGCCGGACGGGTGCCCACGTTCCACATCGCCGACCCCGACGGGCTGGTCTCCCCCACCGAGATCCGGCATCGCGACGTGACCTCGAAGACCGAGATCGTCACCTCTGGATGGCTGCCGCGGGAGGGCCCACTCGCCATCGGCATCACGTCGGGCGCTTCGACGCCGGACAATCTGGTGGAGCTGGCTATCCGCACGCTCGATCGGTTCGCCAACGCCGAGGTCGCCGACTCCCAGGGATGAGTGGGTCGCCGGCGTAAACGCCCCGCCCGGGGCGGTCGTATCCCCCTCAGACGCCCATGACAATGCCAGCTAAGTTCTTCATTTGTCTCGCTTTGTCTTTCGCACTGCTCGGCTGGCCAGGGGAGGCGGCGGCGCAAGGGTTCAAGTGGTGGCAGAACGATCAGTTCAAGGAAGAGCTGGTGCTCACCACCGAGCAGGTCACGCGCCTCGAGGAAGTCTTCCAGGCCCTGCAGCCCACGCTGAAGACCCAGAAGGAGACGCTGGATCATCTGGAGGCCAAGCTCTCGAAGGTCCTCAACGACGCGCACGCGGACGAGGCCATGGTCCTGCAGGCGCTCGAGAAGGTCGAGGCCGCCCGTGGCGAGCTGAGCAAGTCCCGAACGTTGATGTCATTCCGGATGCGGCGAATCCTGACCGCCGACCAGAACGTCAAGATGAAGGCGCTCCATGAGCAGTGGGAACGGGAGCGCCGCAACCGATCCCCCCAGCGCAGCCGGAACAACCGGGGCCAGTAGGCCCTGCCGCACGGAAAGGGATATGAGCAAGACAGTCTGTTACGTGGCCGTGGTCGGCCTGCTCGCCGCGCCTGCGGCCGGCGCCGCGCAGTCGCGCACCACCGATGATGCGGGACGGCAGGAGGCTGTCGTTCGCGAGGCCATCGCCGGCTACACCGAGGCCCTGCGCTCGCTCGACGCGACGGGACCGGATTCGGAGCAGTCGCCCATCGGCCGCCAGGCGCCCGGCGGCACCCGCGAGCTGACGCTGGAGGAAAGCGTCAATCTCGCGCTCGAGAAGAACCTGGAGATCCAGGTTTCGCGGCTCGAGCCACAATCCACCGACCTGCAGGTCGCCGGCTTCCGGAACACGTTCCGGCCTGTGCTGTCCACGACGTTCGGCCAGCGCGACGTCGTCAACCCGCCGACCAGCCAGCTGAACGGCGGCACCAGCGTCAACAACGGCACCACGACCTACAACTTCGGCGTGAACCAGACGGTGCCCTGGCTGGGCGGCTCCTACTCCGTCGGATGGACGAACTCGCGGTTGTCCACCAACAACCTCTTCGCCAACTACAACCCCAGCTACACCTCCACGCTGACGGCGGCCTACGTCCAACCGTTGCTGCGGGGGTTCAGGATCGACAACACGCGGCAGCAGCTGCAGGTGGCGCTCATCAACCGCGACATCTCGGACGAGAGCGTCCGGGCCACCGTGACACAGACCGTCGCCAACGTCCGGAACGCCTACTGGGACCTTGTGTTCGCGCGGAGCTCCGTGGACGTGGCGCGCCGAGCGCTGTCGCTGGCGGATCGCCTCGTGGAGGACAACCAGGCCAGGGTCGAGGTCGGCACGCTCGCGCCGCTCGACATCGTGCAGGCGCAGGCCGAGGCGGCCACGCGACGCCAGGCGCTGGCTCTGGCCGAAGCCACGGCATCCACCGCGGAGCTCACGCTGAAACGGTTCCTCGTCAACGGCACCGAAGACCCGCTCTGGAACCAGGAGCTGGTACCGGTGGATCTTCCCTCCCTCGAGCCCCCGCCGACCGACATCGAGGCGGCAGTGCGGCGCGCCATCACGGGGCGCACCGACATCATCACCTCGCGCAAGAACCTCGAGTCGAACGACATCAACATCCGGTTCTTCAAGAACCAGTCGATGCCCGCTCTCGATCTGAACGCCAGCTACGGCGCGCAGGGCCTCGGCGGCACGCAGTTCATCCGGCAGGGCTCGGGCCTGGGCAGCCAGATCGTGGGCACCATCCCGGGCGGCTACACGGATGCCCTCGGCCTGCTGTTCGACCGCGTGTATCCGACGTGGAACCTGTCGGTGACGCTCAGCTATCCGCTGTTTGCCAACCAGGCCGAGGCGCAGCACGCCCGCGCCCGTGTGCAGCGGCAACAGGCCCAGACGCGGCTCCGGGCCCTCGAGGTGCAGATCGCGGCGGAGGTGGCCAACGCCGCCTTCACGGTGCAGAGCAACCTGCGGCGCGTCGAGGCGGCCAGCGCCGCCCGCGAGCTGGCACAGAAGCGGCTCGAGGCCGAGCAGAGCCGGTTCGAGGTCGGCCTCACAACCAACTTCTTCGTCGTCCAGGCGCAGCGCGACCTGCGGGATGCCGAGAACGCCGAACTGCGAGCGCTGGCCGACTACCGGAAGTCGCTGGTGAACTACGAGCGGGCGCAGCAGGCGCCCGCCGGCGGCGGGGGCGGCGGCGGCGCGACGGGCAACAGCGGTTCATAGCCGGGTAAGGGCAGACGACGGAGCGATCGGACTTCTTATGCGCAAAGCGGCAATCCTCGCGCTCGTGGTGGTCATGGCGGGCGGCGCGGCGTACTACTTCGGCTTCTTTTCCCGCGATCAGGCTGCGGCGGCGGCTGGCGGTCCCGGAGCGGGCGGCCCGGGCGGGCAACGCCCCGGCGGTGGTGGGGGTGGCCCCATGGGCGGCGGCGGATTCGGCGGCGGCTTCCGCCCGCCGATGAGCGTCGAGATCGGCACGGCTTCTCCCGGCAAGATTGGCGCGACGCTGACGGTCGTCGGCAACCTCATCGGCGAACAGACCGTGGATGTCGCGCCGAAGACGGGCGGGCGCCTGCAGAGCATCAACGTCCAGCTCGGTGATCGCGTGCGGCGCAACCAGGTGATTGCCAAGATCGAGGACCTGGAGATCGTCGAGCAGGTCAAGCAGGCGCGCGCGTCGATGGAGGTGGCCAGGGCGACCATCCGGCAGCGCGAGGCCGACCTCAAGGTCGCCGAGGTGAACTTCGAACGGTCGAAGAACCTGTTCGGCCGCCAGCTGCTCGCCAAGCAGGCGCTCGACGATGCCGAATCGCGTTACCTCTCGGCACAGGCGCAACTGGACCTCGCCAAGGCCCAGACGGAACAGACCGGCGCCCGCCTGGAGGAGCTCGAGATCAACCTCCGCAACACCACGATCGTCTCGCCGGTGGACGGGTTCGTCGG
>CAZLBU010000022.1:6622-17107 GCA_964557815.1 uncultured Bifidobacteriaceae bacterium
CCGGGCGCCTGGGTCTCGCAGAACGCTCCCGTCGTCTCGGTGGTGGACATCTCGCGCCTGCGCATCGTGGCCAATGTGGTCGAGAAGGACCTGCGGCTGGTGAACGCGGGTGACCAGGCCGCCATCGAGGTCGACGCGTATCCCGGCGAGCGGTTCAACGGGCGGATTGCCCGCGTGTCACCGGTCCTCGATCCGTCCACGCGGACCGCCACGATGGAAGTCGAAATCCCCAACGTGGACTATCGGCTGAAGCCGGGCATGTACGCGCGCGTCGCCCTCACGATCGAGGAGCGCGAGAACGCGCTGCTGGTGCCGAAGGTTGCCGTGGTGGACTATGAGGGCCGGCGCGGGGTGTTCGTGGCCGACGCCGAGAACAAGGCGCGGTTCATCCCCGTGAAGCTCGGGCTCGAGGACGCCGAGCGCATGGAGATCGTCGACGGCTTGAAGGCCGGCGATCAGATCGTGACCAGTGGCGCGGGCTCGCTGCGCGTCGGCGACACGCTGCTGCTGCCCGGGCAGAACGCGGGCGGGCCTGGCGCCATCGACGGGCCCACCGGCGCCCGGCGTCCCGGCGCGGGGAACGGCGGCGGCCGTCCCGCCGCCCAGCGCGGACAGGGACAGCGGCCGCCCCGGTAGCCGGGCGTACCCGCCAACGGAAGACACTTCGTAGCCAAGGAACCCGTATGAGCATTCCTCGCCTCGCGATTCACCGGCCCGTGACGATGTTCATGATCAGCTTCGTCATCGTGCTGCTGGGCGCCATCTCGCTCACCCGGCTGCCGGTGGACCTGATGCCCGACACCGAGTTCCCGAGCATCACGGTGCGCGTGAGCTACCCGGGCGTCGGCCCGCTGGAGATGGAGGAGCTGGTCACGAGGCCGATCGAGCAGGCCGTCAGCGCCGTCGCGGGCCTGGAGCGCGTGGAATCCACCTCGTCGGAGGGCAGCTCGATGGTCCGGCTGAACTTCGCCTGGGGTACGGACCTCAGCGAGGCCGCCGACGACGTGCGCACCCGCGTGGATCGCGTGCGCGGCCGGCTGCCCGAGGACGCGGATCCGCCGACGATTTTCAAGTTCGACTCCACCGCGATGCCCATCATGGGGATCGGTGTCGAGGGTGACTACGACATCGTGACCCTTCGCGAACTCGCGCAGAACGACTTGTCGCCGCGCCTCGAGCGCGTGGCGGGCGTCGCGGCCGTCACGGTGGACGGCGGCCTCCGCCGGCAGATCCGGGTGGACCTGTCCCGCGAGAAGATCACGGCGCTCAACCTCTCGCCCGACCGGGTCGTGCAGATCCTGCGCACGGAGAACCAGAACATCCCGCTGGGCGAAGTGAACGACGCCGATCGGACACTGCTCCTGCGCAGCCCCGGGCAGTTCACCAACCTCGAGGAGATCAAGAACACGGTCGTCCTCACACGCGACGGCGTGCCGGTCTACCTGAAGGACATCGCGGAGGTGAAGGACTCGACCGAGGACCGCCGATCGTTCACGCGCATCAACGGCCGCCCCGGCATCCGCATGAGGGTCACGAAGCAGTCCGGGACCAATACGGTGCAGATCGCCGCGGGGGTGCGCGCCGAGGTCGAGCGGATCAATCGCGAAGTCTCCGGGATGCGGATGGAGATCCTGGATGACCAATCGAAGTTCATCGATCGCGCCATTCACAGCGTGCAGGAGCACGCGATGATCGGCAGCGTCCTGGTCATCGCCATCATCTTCCTGTTCCTGCGCGACCTGAAGTCCACGCTCATCATCTGCACGTCCATCCCCATCTCCGTCATCGGCACCTTCGCCTTGCTCTACTTCGGCGGGTACACCCTCAACACGCTCACGTTCGGCGGCCTGGCGCTCGGTATCGGCATGATCGTGGACGCCGCCATCGTCGTGCTCGAGAACACGTACCGGCACCTCGAGATGGGCAAGGACCGGATGACGGCCGCCATCGACGGCTCGGAAGAGGTGTGGTCGGCCATTCTGGCCTCCACCCTCACCCATATCGCCGTCTTCGTCCCGATGCTGTTCCTCACCGGTGTGTCGAGCATCATGTTCGGGCAGCTGGCGGCAGTGGTCTCGTTCTCGCTGGCGATGTCGCTGCTCGTGGCCGTCACCATCGTCCCGGTGCTCTGCTCCCGGCTGCTGGACCCGCCATCGCACGGCAAGGACGCCAGGGGCGTCTTCGGGGCGATCAGCCGCGCCGTGGACCGGGGCCTCGATGGCCTCGATGCCTTCTACGCCCGGTCGCTGCACACCTCCCTGCACCATCGCCCCACGGTCTTCGCCGTGGGATTCGCCCTGTTCGCCATCGCCATCGTCCTCTTGCCCCGCATCGGGTTCGAGTTCCAGCCCAGCACGGACGAGGGCGAGGTGAGCGTGGACGCCGAGCTGGCCGTGGGCACGCGCATCGAGAACACCGAGGCGGTCATCGTGCAGCTCGAGAACCGCATCCGCGAGGTCGTGCCCGAAGCGACGATGCTCATCTCGCAGGCAGGCGGGGGCGGCGGCTTCGGCAACTCGTCCACGCACCGCGGCAGCATCCAGGTCCGCCTGGTGCCGCGGACCGAGCGGCAGCGCAGCAACGAACAGATCTCGATGGACCTCCGGCGGCAGCTCTCCGGCATCCCCGGCGTCGTCGTGCGGGCCCGGGCCTCCGGCGGCCAGAACATGATGCGCGGCATGGGTAACCAGGGCGGCGGCCGCCTGGCCGTGGAGATCCTGGGCCACGACCTGGAGGCCTCCAAGCGCATCGCCCAGGACGTGAAGACCCTGCTCGATTCCACGCCCGGGGTGGCCGACTCGCGCCTGCAGCGCGAAGAGGGCCGGCCGGAACTGTCCGTCCGCGTGGACCGCGACAAGGCGGCGCTGCTCGGCATGACCGTCACCGGCGTGGCCAACACCATCCGCACGAACGTCGCGGGCACCCAGGCTGCGATGTTCCGTGAGTTCGGCAACGAGTACCCGATCGTGGTGCGTCTGCGCGAAGAGGACCGCGAGGAGGTTGCCTCCGTTGGCGACGTCCTGCTCAGCACCCCTGCGGGCCAGGTGCTGCCGGCCAAGAACGTGATGGTCATCGACCGCGACACCGGCCCCGTCTCGGTGGAGCGCAAGAACCAGGAGCGCATCCAGCGCGTGTTCGCCGAAACGGAGGTCACGCTCAGCGAGGCCGTGAACAACGTGCAGGCCCGCATCGGCGAGATCGAGGTGCCCAGGGACTTCGCCGTCGGGTTCGGCAACGAGGTGGAGGAGCAGGCGCGATCGTTCCGCGAGCTCCAGCTCGTGCTGATCCTGGCCATCGTGCTGGTCTACACGGTGATGGCGTCGCAGTACGAGTCGCTCCGCGACCCGTTCATCATCATCTTCTCGATCCCGCTCGCCGCGATCGGCGTTGTGGGCATCCTGCTGCTCACGGGGACGGCCTTCAGCATGCAGGCCTACATCGGGGTCATCATGCTGGCGGGCATCGTGGTCAGCAACGCCATCCTGCTGGTGGACTACACCAACACGCTGCGCGAGCGGGACAAGATGCCCCTCCGCCAGGCCATCGAGACCGCGGGACGGCACCGCCTCCGCCCCATTCTCATGACCTCCACGTGCACGGCGCTCGGCCTGGTGCCGATGGCGCTCGGCATCGGCGAGGGCGCCGAGCTCCAGGCGCCGCTGGCCCGCGTCGTCATCGGCGGCCTGATGACCTCGACGCTCATCACGCTGGTCTTCGTGCCCGCGATGTACACGCTCTTCGAGGAGGGCTGGCGCGGGATCTTCAGGAAGGGCGCGGCAGCCCCCGAAACAGCGCACTGACGGTCTGCCCCGTCACCGGATCCACCCAGTCACCCGCGACCTCCGCGAGCGGCGCCAGCACGAAGCGCCGCTCGCGAAAGCGGGGATGGGGCACGACGAGCCCCTCCTCGTCCACGATCGCATCCCCGTACAAGATCAGGTCCATATCCAGCGTCCGCGCGGCGTAGCGGTAGGGGCGCGCGCGGCCGGCGGCCTTCTCAATCCCCTGCAGCGCCGACAGAAGGGCCCGCGGAGACAGATCGGTCTCGCCCACGACGACGCCGTTCAGGAAGGCCCCCTGCTCGTCGGGGACGCCCTCTGGCGCGGTTTCGATGAGCGTGGAGCAGCGGAGGTTGTGCAGGAGCGGGCGGAGTCGCGAGAGCGCGAGGGCGAGATGGGCCCGGCGATCGCCGAGGTTCGATCCGAGGGCGATGGCCACCGGCACGCGCGGCGCGGCCACCTCGCCCCCGTCTATTCCATCCAGCGGGTGTCGGCGACGACGCCGCGGCGCTCGTTGATCGGCAGGTGCGTGCCGATGAGGTCCGTGCGCCCGGCGGCCGCCTGGTCGAACAGGCGCTTGTGCTCCAGCATCTCGCCCAGGATGATCTTCAGCATGCCCTTGTGCCGGGCGTGCGTGATGGTCTCGAGCCGGGGGCGCCACTGGTCCACGAACTGCTGGTTGGCGCGCGCGTCCTCGGCGGCGAGGGCCTTCCACGCGTCCGCCTTCCCCGGCGCCGGCACGGCCGGGCGGGCCGGGTCCGCGGGGATGGGGGCGCCCAGATCGAGCAGCGCGTGCTGCAGCCACGAGGCGTGGGTCTCCTCGCGGTTGATGATGTACTGGTACGCGTTGTTCACGTCGTAGTCGCTGACGTGACGCGCGACCTCCTCGTGCCGCATGAGCAGCGCGAGGCGGGCCAGGTAGAAGTCGCGGATGAGCTGCTGCAGGTCGCTGGTCACGCCTTCTGCTTTTCCTTGCAGGTGATGCACACGCGCGTCCACGGGATGGCGTTCAGCCGCGCCTCGGCAATGGGCTCGCCGCAGTCGCGGCAGATGCCAAACGTGCCCTTCTCGATGCGGATGAGCGCCTCGTCAATCGCCTGGAGGATCTTCGCATCGGTCTGCTTCAGGCGCAGGTGGATGTGGACTTCGTTGTTGCCGGCCGCCTGGTCGGCCATGTCGCCCTGCCGCCCGGTGTTGTGCTCCATCTGGGTCTGGAGGGGGCGAAGGCCGGCGTCCTGGGCGAGCTCTGCCTTTTTCCGCTGCAGAGCGTCCTTGTAGACCGAAACGTTCATCGACACGCTACTCCCTGTGTCACCCAGCCGTGTGGCGACAACAGTTAAGTCTATCACGGGGGCACCCGGCAGGGTCCCGGGGGCTACTCGGCGCGGA
Organism: uncultured Bifidobacteriaceae bacterium; assembly: GCA_964557815.1. Lineage (GTDB taxonomy): Bacteria > Acidobacteriota > Vicinamibacteria > Vicinamibacterales > UBA2999 > VFZN01. Next base: position 11,791 of record CAZLBU010000022.1, read on the forward strand.
GGGTCGCCAGCGGCTTGCGCTGCAGCACGTCCCAGCTGGCCGCGATTCCCACCACGGCGACCAGGGCGGCCGTCACGACGACCCCTGCCGCGCTCAGCAGCGGCAGCGGGCGGAAGGGGATCTCCAGCGCGAAGCGCGAGATGCCCCACGTCAGGCCGATGGCCCCAAGCGAGCCGATGAGCCCGGCCAGCCCGCCGAGCAGGCCGTACTCGAGCAGCAGCACCGCCGTGATGAGGCGGCGCGTGGCGCCCAGGGTCTTGAAAATGGCCGCCTCGTAGATGCGGCGGAACTTCGTCATGGCGACAGCGCCGATGAGGATGAGCAGCCCGCTCAGGACCACCAGGGATCCCACCACCGTGACCGCGAGCGTCACGTTGTCTACGACCGTCTTGATGGTCTGGAGGATCTCCCGCCCGTCGATCACCGAGACGTTGGGCGCCACGGCCACCAGGTCGGCCTGCAGGCGCCCGCGCGCGGCCAGATCGGACGGCCCGCGGAAGAACGCGATGGACGCATGCGGCGCGCGGTCGAGCACGCCCGGGCGGAACACGAACATGAAGCCGCCGGCGCGGCTGTCGGACCACTCCACGTGGCGCACGCTGGTCACCCGCGCTTCGATGACGCGGCCCAGCACGTCGAAGCGCATGGTGTCCCCGATGGCGATGCGGAACCGATCCCGGATGCTCTCCTCGATGGACACCTCGGTGACGGGCGCCGCGGCGCCCGCGCCATCGGGCGAAGCCGGGCCGGGCCCGTTCCAGAACGCGCCTTCGAGGAGTCGCTCGTTGGCCTCGAGCCCCGTGCGGTAGGTGATGGTGTATTCGCGGGCCAGCGAGCCGCGCCCCCGCACGTCCTCGTAATTCTCCAGCTGCACGTCGCGCCCCTGCACGCCGACGACGCGCGCGCGGAGCACCGGCAGGAGGCGGGGGGGCGGCGCGCCGGGATCCTGGCGCGATGTGATGAGCGCGCGGACCGCCTCCACCTGGTCGGCCTGGATGTCCAGCATGAACATGTCGGGCGCTTCGGGCGAGAGGTCCACGGCGAACTCGGCGATCAGGTTCTCCTGCAGCGAACGGACGCCGATGATGAAGAAGCTGCCCAGGCCGACCGCGAGCAGCACGATGCGCGCCTGGCTGCCCGGCCGGCTCAACTGCAGCACGGCGTGCCGCAGCGGGAACCACCGCGACCGCGCCAGCGGGCGAATGAGCCGAATCATCAACAGTCCCGCCAGGTGCAGCACGAGCGCCGTCGTGGCGAAGCCCACGGTGACGACCAGCCCGATGCGCCACGAGCCCGCCTGCCACACCGTGAGGGCCACGAGCGCGGAGGCGACCAGGCCGACGGTGGCGATCTGCACGGGGTCGCGCCGGGGCGCGGTCGCGTCATCTCGCAGCAGTCGCGACGGCTTGACGTGCCGCACGTCGAGCAACGGGACCAGGGCAAAGAGCACCGACACGAGCAGCCCGATGCCGAGGCCCTGCAGCACGGCCGGCGTCGTCAGGCCGTACTCGATGGTAACGCCCGGGGTGGCCGCCGCGGCCAGCCATGTCGGGATCGCCGCGATGGCGCCGGCGGCCAGCGCTACGCCCAGCAGGCTGCCGGCAATCCCCAGGATGATGACCTGTGCGAGGTAGATGGCCAGCAACTGCGCCGAGCGGGCGCCGACGCACTTGAGCACGGCAATGCTCCGGATCTTCTGCTGGACGAACACGCGCGTCACGCTCGACACGCCGATGCCGCCCAGGATGACGATGACGAGGCCGACGAGGCTGAGGTAGTCCTCGGCCCGCGCGAAGTCCTCGCCGATATCGTCCTCGGTGGCCTTGTAGGACCGCACCCGCGCGAAGGCATTGGCGAAGTCGGCGCGGAGGGCGGCCACCAGCCCGTCGAGCGCGGCGTCGGGTACCTTCAGCAGCCGCTGGTACGAGGCACGGCTGCCGAACGCGAGCAGACCGGTGGCCTGCAGATCCTCGAGCGACACGAAGATGCGGGGCCCCAGGCTGAAGGCGCCGAGCTCGGCTTCGATGACGCCGCGGATGACGAAGCGTTTCGTCCCGATGAGCAGCCCATCACCCACCTGCAGGCGGAGCTGCGCGAGCAGTTCGGGCCGCACGAGCACGCCGAAGTCGCGCAGCAGGTCATGGGAGAAGGCCTGGCCGCCTGCAAGGGCCATGCGGCCGTAGTAGGGAAACCCCGGCTCCACGGCGCGCAGCTCCACCATGCGCGTCAGTCCCGCCTCCCCGTCCGCAGCGCGGACCATGGTGGCAATCTCCACCGACTGCAGGCTGTCGGCCCCGGCCTCGTCCAGGCGGCGCTCGACCAGCTGCAGCAGGTCGGGGTCCAGCGCACGGTTGCTGCTGATGATGGCGTCGGCCGTGATGAGGGCGCGCGCCTCCCCCGCGAAGGTCTGGCGCACGCTCTGGATGACGGACCGCAGGGCGACGATGGCGCCCACGCCCACGGCGATGCAGACGAAGAAGAACAGCAGCCGGCGCCAGGACGACCGCATCTCGCGCGCGATCATCCGGGAGATGAACATCATCGGCCCGCGACCGCGCCCGCCACCGGTGCCTCGCCCACCGATCGCCCGTCTCTCAGCACGAGCCGCGCGTCGGCCACGGCCGCCACCGAGGGATCGTGCGTCACCAGCACCAGCGTCACGTTGCGCGTGCGCCGCACCTGCAGGAGCAGATCGAGGATGTGACGACCGTTGGTGCTGTCGAGATTGCCCGTGGGCTCATCGGCCAGGATGAGCGGCGGGTTGTTGGCCAGGGCGCGCGCGATCGCGATGCGCTGCTGCTGGCCGCCGGAGAGCTGCGACGGGTAGTGATGGCCGCGGTCGTGGAGCCCCACCTCGTCCAGCAGCGCCTGCGCCCGCTCGGCCGCGTCGCGCCGGCCCGCGATCTCCATGGGCACCTGGATGTTCTCGATCGCCGTCAGCGACGGCACCAGGTGGAAGAACTGGAACACGAAGCCGATCTTCTCGCCGCGCAGCCGCGCGAGCGCGTCCTCGTCGAGCCTGGTGATATCGACGCCGTCAATCAGGATCTCCCCCGACGTGGGCGCGTCGAGGCCCGCGATGAGGCCGAGCAGCGTGGACTTGCCGCTGCCCGAGGGGCCGATGATGGCCAGGCACTGGCCGTCGGGCACGTCCAGGGTGAGCGGATGAAGGATGGTGAGCGGATGGTCGCCGCTCTGCACGGTCTTGCTGACACCTCGAAGTGCAATCATCGGGTTCCCGCGGCCGCTTTCAGGACGGGCTCGAGGGCGCGCCACACCGTGTCGGCCACCAGGCGCGCGCCCTCTTCATTGGGGTGAATCCCGTCGGCCTGGTTGAACGCCGCCTCGCCGGCCACACCCTCGAGCAGAAAGGGAATCAGGACAACGTCGTGCGTGCTCGCCAGGTCGCGATAAACGCGGCGGAATCGCGCCGTGTACTCGGGACCGTTGTTCGGGGGGGCCTCCATGCCAGCCAGGATCACCTCGAGGCCCTCGCGCTTGCCCCGCTCGACGATGGCCGTCAGGTTCCGCTCGAGGTCCTCGATCGGCAGCCCACGAAGGGCATCGTTGCCGCCGAGCGCCACCACCAGCACCCGCGGGTTGCCCTCGAGCGCCCACTCCAGCCGCCGGAGCCCGCCGGCCGATGTGTCTCCCGACACGCCGGCGTTCACCACCTGGAAGCCAAGACCGCGCTCGTCGAGCCGCTGCTGGATGAGCGCGGGAAAACTCTGAGTGGTCTCGAGGCCCAGGCCGGCAGTGAGGCTGTCGCCCAGAATCACGATCTCGGGCCGGCGCTCCGACGGCGCCAGGGCGGACGCCGGCTGGGCCGGGGCCGCGGCCCGCGGCTCGATCGGGGCGCTCGAGGGCCCGGGCGCCGAACAAGCCCAGCCAAGCGCGCATCCAAGCGCCAGACACGAAAACAGAAGCGACGTTCGCACGTGACCCGTTCCTGATTATACGAACGTCGACCGGCGCGCGATGCGGGCTCAGTCGGCCGCGATGACCAGGGCCGTGGCGTTGTCGGAGGTGAGGCGGGCCAGGGCCGTCTGCACCAGGGCGTCGGCCACGTGATCGGGAGACCCGCCGGCCCGCATCACCGTGGCGATGGCTGCGTTGTCGAGCCGCCCATGGATGCCGTCGCTGCAGAGCAGCAGGCGATCCCCGGGGAGCAGCCTCTCCTCTCGGGCCGTGGGCCGCACGTCTTCCCTGGTCCCCACCACACTCGTGAGCACGTGCTTCATCGGGTGGGTCGAGTCGGCACGTTCCGCATCCTGCACCCCCATCACGGCGGAGAGCCAGGTATCGTCACTGGTGAGCTGCACGAGCTCGCCGTTCCGCCAGCGGTAGATGCGGCTGTCGCCGACACCCACCATCACCGCGCGATCGCCAATGACCAGCACGGCCACCACGGTGGTCCCCATGCCCTCGAGCGCGGCATGGGTGCAGCCCTCCTGGTACACGCGGCGATTGGCCAGGCGGACCGCCGTCAGCAGCCGGTTCGCGTCGACGGAATATGCCGGCTCGAAGGCGAACGGCCATGTGAAGTCGCTGGTCTCCGCGGTCTCGGCGATGAACTCCCGGATGGCCTGAATGGCAAGGTGGGAGGCCACCTCGCCGGCATTATGGCCACCCATGCCGTCGGCCACGACGAACAGGCCGAGGTCCAGGTCCCATTCGATCCAATCCTGGTTGAGGGCGCGCGGCCCGGTGTCGGTCCGGCCGCCAGCGGTCACAGTCATGAAGGTTCGGGGATTATACGAGATGGATACTTGGTATACTCGCCGGCGTGCTGAGTCCGGCCCTGCAGCCCGTGATGGCCCGAGCCGCGGCCGCGGTGGAGCGCGGCCACGCGGCGGCGGCCGTGGACCAGCTGGCTCCCCTGCTCCGCAGCTCGGCCTCCCTAACCCTGGCCGACGAGCTGGCCATCCGATCGGCGCTGGCCGAGGCATACCTGCTCCTGGGCGACCTCGCCCAGGCCAGCACCGCCGTCGGACGGTCGCCAGACACGATTCGCGAGCCCATTCCGCCCGTCATTCTCTCAAATCTCTGGCGTGCGCACGGCCGCGTGGCCTTTGCCCGCGGGGAACAGTCGCGCGCCATCGCCCTGCACAGCCGGGCGCTCAAGCAGGCCGAGAGCGCGCACGATTCCCGCGCGATCGGCCTGGCGCATTTCTGCCTCGGGCAGTGTTATCGGCAGGTCGGCGACATGTCGATCGTCCGTGAGCACATCGCCGAAGCGGCCGCGGCGCTGCACGCCGCCGGCGACCGCCGCTTCCTCGCACAGGTGCACTCGCTCTCCGCCACCATGCTCGCCCAG
>CAZLBU010000023.1:0-10820 GCA_964557815.1 uncultured Bifidobacteriaceae bacterium
CATCGCGGCGCGAAGCAGGCGTTCACGACGCCAGCGGCGGACGGCTCACCCGGCAAGCCCAGCCCCATCCTGAGCAGCGCCATCAAGGTGGGCAACCGCCTGTACGTCTCGGGCATCCTGGGCAACACCGCCCAGAACAAGGGAGACATGACGGCCCAGACCACCGAGATCCTGGCGCGCGTCGGCCGCACGATGAAGGCCGCCGGCTTCGGCTGGGAGGACGTGGTGGACGGCATCGTCTACGTCACGGACGTCTCGAAGTTCGACGCCATGAACACCGGCTACCGGACGGTCTTCGCGAAGGGCTTCCCGGCCCGGGCGACCGTGGGCACCGGGCTCGTCAGCCCCGACGGCCTGGTCGAAATCATGTTCGTCGCCTCGAAGTAGGGACGGGCAGCGGCCCAGCCGCGTTTTGGTGCAATGGTGAGTCCGGCCCTGTGCTAGCGTGTCGAAGATGGAAGGAATCTTCCCGGCATGGGGTCGGATTCTCCAGGGGTATCGTCCGAATCTCTCCATTGAAATCACGCGCGAATGCCCGCTCCGCTGCCCGGGGTGCTACGCCTACGGCGACGAGCACCTGGGCGGCGGGCAGACGCTGCGCACGCTGGCCGACTTCAAGGGACAGGCGCTCATCGACGGCGTGATGGAGGTGGTGGATCGCCACCGCCCCATCCACGTCTCCATCGTCGGAGGCGAGCCGCTGGTCCGCTACCGGGAGCTGGACGTCATCCTCCCGCGCCTGGCCGAGCGCGGCATCCACTCGCAGCTCGTCACGAGCGCCGTGCGGCCCATCCCCGCGGCATGGGCTGGCATCCGGCGGCTTCAGGTCTGCGTCTCCATCGACGGGCTCCAGCCGGAACACGATGTCCGGCGGACGCCCGCGACCTACGACCGCATCCTCAAGCACATCGCCGGGCACCAGATCACCGTGCACTGCACCGTCACCAGGCAGCAGGTCCAACGCGACGGGTACATCGAGGCCTTCGTGCAGCAGTGGTCCGACAACCCCAGCGTGCGGACGATCTGGGTGAGCCTCTACACACCGCAGATCGGAGAGTCGTCGGCGGAGATGCTGCGACCCGAGGACCGCGCGCGGGTGGTGAGCGAGCTGATGGCCCTGCGTGAACGCTTCCCCAAGCTGCAGATGCCGAAGGGACTGCTGAAGGCCTACCTCGCCCCGCCAGACGGGCCGGATGACTGCATCTTCGCGCGGACGACCGACTGCGTATCCGCCGACCTGACGACGAAGATCACCCCGTGCCAGTTCGGGGGGAACCCCGACTGCGGAAACTGCGGGTGCATGGCCTCGGCGGCGCTCGCCGCGGTCGGGAATCACCACCTGCCGGGCGGCATCCGGGTCGGCGCCCTCTTCAACGCGTCGTTCCGCGTCGGCAACACCGTGCGCGGCCTGCGCGAGCGGATCTCGTCCTCCCCCACGAAGGCCGAGCCGGTGCCGGAGGGGTAACGCGGAAGGCAGAAGGCAAAGGGGCGGAAGGCAGAAGAGGTGGGCGGTCGGCGCGGGTGGGGCGGTTGGTATACTCGGTCCCACACCCTCCGGTAACTGCCGTGGACCGCTTGACGCACCTCCCCATGCGCCGGCTGCTGCTCGGCTTCTCGCTCGCCCTCGCGCTCCTGTCCAGCGAGTCGCCGCGCGCGCTGGCAGTCTGGCTCACCGACCCCGCTCCGTCGGCGGTTCAGCCCCCCCCCGATTCATCTGCGGCCTCTGCGTCATCAGCGTCATCTGCGGCTTCTGCGCCATCTGCGGCCTCTCCCCCATCTGCGTCCCAATCGGCGGCTATCCGCTTCGCGGTCATCGGCGACATGGGCAACGCCAGCCGCCGGCAGTACGAGACGGCGCGCCAGCTCTGGGCACAGCACGAGCGGTTCCCCTTCGAGTTCGTCCTCACCGTTGGCGACAACATCTACGGCGATGAAGACCCTGCCGACATGCATCGCAAGTTCGCGCTCCCTTACGAGCCCATCATCAAGGCGAAGATCCCCTTCTACGCGACGCTCGGCAATCACGACGACCGCTCGCAGGTGACCTACCCGCTCTTCAACATGAACGGCCGCGCCTACTACACGTTCGCACGCGGCCCCGTCCAGTTCTTCGCTCTCGACTCGACGAATCTCACCCAGAGTCAGCTCCGCTGGTTCGAGGACGAGATCACCCGTTCCACTGCTCCCTGGCGCATCGCGTACTTCCATCACCCCATCTACTCGTCCGGGCTCAGGCACGGCCCGCTGCTGGTACTGCGCGCAGCCCTCGAGCCCATCCTGTCCACGTTCGGGGCCCGCGTCGTCTTCATGGGGCACGAGCACTTCTACGAGCGGCTGCACCCCCGCTACGGCGTCTACCCCTTCATCACGGGCTCGGGCGGCCAGCTCCGGCGCGGGGGCATTCGAGACGGATCGGAGGCCATGGCCGCCGGCTACGACGAGGACAACGCGTTCGTGCTGGTGAAGATTGAGGGCGACACCCTCCGGTTCGAGGCCGTCAATCGGCTCGGCAACGTAGTCGATTCGGGAGAGATTCCCAGGGTCGACAAGTGAGAAGGCAGAAGGGAAAAGGCAGAAGGCAAAAGGCGGAAGGCAGAAAGCAAAAGGCAGAAAGACCCGACGTCAGGGCTTGAACGTCCAGAACGTGGACGTATAGCTCCAGACCGTGAACGCCAGGCGCCCCTGCGGCGACCAGGCCGGCTGGGTCTTGTGCGAAGGGTCGAAGGTGAGCTGCTCGGGTGTGCCACCTTCCGCGGGCACGCGGAACACCTGGAAGTAGCCATCCGGCGCCGGCGCGACGAAGCCCAGCCACCGGCCATCCGGCGAGACGGTCATGCCCGGGAAGTCGTGCTCGCTCACCATGCGGTGGACGACGCGCGGCGTGCCACCCGCGGCCGGAAGCACCAGCAGCGCGTGGCGCCCGGGTCCCTCGCGCGCGATGGCCGCCAGCCGTCTGCCATCCGGCATCCACTCCGCGTGCATTATCTCGCCGTCGAAACCGGGCGTAGCCACTTCGGCGAGCGGCGAGGTGACCTCTCCCGACTCCTGATCGACGCCGATGGTGAACGCGACGGACTTGCCGCGGGCGTTGGTGCCGTCCAGCAAGACCGTCCGGCCGTCGGGCGACCAGCGCGGCCACCCCACCTCGGATCCGCGCCCCAGCATCGTGATGCGCCGGTCCGGTGCGCTGCCGTCCGCGGGCCGCAGCCAGACGTCGTCGGACTGCTCGCGGTGCGAGTGCAGCGCGATCCACCGGCCGTTGGGCGACCAGGCCATCGCCTGGTCCTCGGAATCCGAGTTCGCGATGACCTGCTGCGGGGCGTCGGACAGCCCGCGGTCGGCGTCGATGACGCCAATCTCCTGCGCAATGTCCGGGTACTCCGCATCGTCGATGACGCGCCGCCAGGTGCCGTAGGTGATCGAGACGAGCGGATCCCGCGGATGCCACCAGGGCGTCTCGGCCTGGAAGCTGGTGAGCTGGCGCGTCTGCCCGTCGCGCAGCTCCGCGACGAAGGTGCGATAGGCCTGCGTGCGGAACAGCACCGTCCCGTCCCTCGCCACCGAAGGTGCGTAGCTGTCGCGCGAGAACGCCGTGAGCTTCGAGGCCTCGCGCGATGCCAGGTCCATCTGCCACAGATCCACCATGCCGCGGTCGTTGGGCGAGGCGAAATAGACACGCGCGCCATCGGGGGCGAACGCGATGGGTCCGATGGCGTCGACGTCCGGAATGGGCGTCATCGGGTCGGCGCCGCATGGCGCCGCGATGCGCGGACGCCCGTTCGCGCTGACGATGCAGGCGACGTCGCTGTTTGGCATCCACGCCGGCCACGACGGGCGATCGCCCTGCGGCGCCCGTTCCCGCCGCGATGATGGCCGCGATCCACGCACCGTCGGGACTGACCACGGGCTGGCGGATCAGGTTCACCTGCGGACGCTCAGGCGTCGTGCCGGCCTGCCCCGCCGGGCTCGTCGCACCTCCCCACAACGGTTCGCGCGTCGCGCGATCGAGGTCGTAGATCCACCAGCGCGCCGCGGCGCCCGCGGCCTCGACCAGGAGGCGGCGGTCGCCCAGCCACTCGAGCCACCGCACCTGGCCGTCGGCCGGTGGCAGCCTCGGCGAGGCGCCGCCAGCAACGGGGACCACGCGCACCTGACGGCCCTCGCTGTAGGCCACGAAACGTCCGTCAGCCGACAGCACGCCCACCGGATCGCGATAGCCCACGACACCCAGCTGGTGGGCTGTCGCCACGTAGGCCAGCGGCGGGCTCGCAGTGTCGCCTGCGGGCACGCGCGGGCCGCTGCGCATGACGAGCGCGATGGCGGCGAGGGCGACGAGGACCAGCAGGGTGAAGGCTCGCATGGGGGCTGATTGTCGCACGCCCAGAAAGCGGCATGGGCGCGCCGTCCCGCGGCGCCACGCGCCTGCGGCCGTCGTGGCAGAGCGGGCGGTGCGTCCGCGGTGCTACCGTGGAGGGATGCTGGAGTGGAGCTGGGCCGCGTGGTGGGTCAGCGTCGCGGCCGTCGTCGCGTCTGGGCTCGTCGCCGGGGCCGAGGGCAACTGGAGACGTCGGGCCGATCTCGACATCGGCTTCCGCAGCCACGGCGGCATGTGGGGCGACGCGGTGCTGCTGCCGGTGGCCAACGCCGCGGTCGTGCCGTGGATTGACTGGGGCTGGTGGCTGCTGGCGCCGGTGGCGGTGGCCGGCGTCACCTCCGTGGCGCTTCACGCGCTGTGGCACGGCGCCACGTCGCACGGCGTGCGGGATCACATGTGGCCGACGCGGCCGACGGGACGCTGGGCAGCGGACCTCTCGCGGGCCGGCTGGTGCCACGTGGTGTACGTGACGGGCCAGCTCGGGCTCTTGCTGGCCTATGCCGTCACCCCCGTGCCGCTGCCGGTGGTCGCGCTCGTGACCGGGATCCTGACGGTCCACGTGCCGCTCGGCCTGCTGCATCCCGCATGGTTCGCCACGGGCGGCATCCGCGTGGCGGGCACGCGGCTGATGACGGGGGCGCTGGTGACGTTGTGGGGAGTGACGGGGATCAAGGTTCTGGGGTTCTGAGGTTCTCGGGTTCTCAGGTTCTCGGGTCCGCGGGTTCACGGGCTCTCCGGTTCTCGGCTTGCTGCCCCACGAGACGAAGTCTCGCCCACCGGAGGCCCACGGCGCGCAGCGCCGCCCACCGGCGCGAACACCTCGCGTTCGGGTCCCACCAATCAGTGAAAGTCGTGCGACTCCACGGACGCCGCGTCCGACAGGCCGTCCAGCCGCAGCACGCACTCGGCGCGGATGGAGGTGACACCATCCTGGTTCTGCAGCACGCCCTCCACCAGCAGGAACGGCGATTCGATGATCACCAGCTTCGCCGTGGCATAGAGATCGGGACGGACGATCACGTTCGAGATGCCGGTCTCGTCCTCGAGCGTGAGGAACACGAAACCCTTGGCCGTGCCCGGGCGCTGGCGGGTGATGACCATGCCTGCCGTCCGCACGCGGCGTCCCGCGCGGGCGCGCGGCAGATCAATGGCGCGCAGCACGCCGCGCATGGACAGCTCGTGGCGGCGGAACGACATGGGGTGCCGGCCTATGGTGAGCCCGCTGCCCGCGTAGTCGGCCACCAGCCGCTCTTCCTCGCTCATGGCAGGCAGTGGTGAGGTGGACGGTACCCATTGACGATTGCCAATTGACGATTGACGATTCATTGGCGATTGATGATTGGCGGACATTGGCCATTCGGATTGGGGCATTGAGGATTGGGGCATTGAGGATTGGGGCATTGAGGATTGGGGCATTGACGATTCATCCTCGCCGGCGACCGGCTCGAACAGCTCGCCTGCCGGGCGCACGGCACGCTCGGCCTGCCACAAGGCCGACCGCCGATCCATCCCGAAGCTGTTGAGCGCGCCGATCTCGGCCAGGGCCGTCACTTCGTCGCGCCGCAGGCCCGTGACGCGCACGAGCTCGTCGATCGACCGGAACCGCCGATGCGCGGGGTCGGCGAGCGTCCACTCGTGGGAGCAGACGTTGCAGAAACAGCGGCCACGTTCCTCCGACTCTCGACTCCCGACCCTTCGGCTGGGCTCAGGGTCGCCCTGAGCTTGTCGAAGGGCGACTTCCGACTCCCGGCATTGAACTTCAATCATCGACGCATCGTCACACCCGCACTTGGGGCACAACACGCGTTCTTCATCCTGCCTCGTGCCTTCTGCCTTGTGCCTTGTGCCTTGTGCCTTCTGCCTTGCGTCTTCTGCCTTCTGCCTTTCAATCGCCTTCCCCACCTCCGCCCGGAGGCCGCTCACGTAGCGCAGGCCCAGGCGGATGGTCCCGTCCTCTTCCACGGTGCAGTCCCAGTCGGACACCTGCACGTCGATGGGCGCGAAGCGCACGCCGCGGCGCTGCGCGTCCTTCACCAGCGTGGCAGGGTGATAGAAGCCCATCGGCTGGTTGTTCAAGAGGGCCGTGTAGAAGGCCGCCGGGAAGTGCACCTTCAGGTACGCGCTCGCGTAGGCGATGAGCGCGAAGCTCGCGGCGTGCGACTCCGGGAAGCCGTAGAGTGCGAACGACGTGATGGAGAGCACGATGCGATCCGCCGTGGCGCCCGTGATGCCGTTCTTCGCCATGCCCTCGCGCAGCAGCCCCTCCAGCTGCTTCATCCGCTTCTCGGATCGCTTGAAGCCCATCGCGCGCCGCAGGTCCTCGGCCTGCCCGCCGGTGAACCCGGCCACCGCCATCGCCATGCGCAGCAGCTGCTCCTGGAACAGCGGCACGCCCAGCGTGCGCTTCAGGATGGGCTCGAGCAGCGGGTGATCGTACGCCACCGGCTCCACCCCCGCGCGCCGGTTCAGATACGGGTGCACCATCTGCCCGACGATGGGCCCGGGGCGGATGAGGGCGACCTCGACGACGAGATCGTAGAAGCACGCGGGCTTGAGCCGCGGCAGCGTGGCCATCTGCGCCCGCGACTCCACCTGGAAGACGCCGATGGTGTCGGCCGCCTGCAACATGGCGTAGACGGCTGGATCGTCGGCGGGAAGGTGGGCCAGTTCAATCATTGATGATTGACGATTGGCGATTGGCGATTCATTGACGAGCAGCGATTGGTGATCGGGGGATTCGCCATTGGGTGATTGGGGATTGGCATGCGTGTCCCGTCGCGGTTCTTCACGCTCCCGGCGGTGGTCTTCCGGCTCCCGGCTCCCGGCTCCCGGTTCCCGACTGTTGACCAGGCGAATCGCATCCTGCAGCACCGCCATCATGCCGAGGCCCAGCAGGTCGACCTTGATGATGCCCATGTCGGCGCAGTCTTCCTTGTCCCACTGCACCACCACGCGGCCGGGCATGCTGGCGTTCTCGATCGGCACGACCGACGACAGCTCGCCCTGGCACACCACCATGCCGCCGGAGTGCTGCCCGAGGTGCCGCGGCAGGTCCTGCATCTGCTGCCACAGCCGCGCGAAGTGCCGCACCCGCTCGTCGTCTCGCGCCATGCCGACCTCGGCCAGCTGGCGCGAGAGCGTGTCGGCCGGGTCCGTGAACTCGAACTGGTGCATCACCTTCGCGAGCCTGTCAATCTGGGTCTCGTCCAGGGCCAGGGCTTTCCCCACCTCGCGCGCGGCGCTCCGGCCGCGGTAGGTGATGACGTTGGCGGTCATGGCCGCGCCGTGCCGGCCGTACTTCTCGTACACGTGCTGGATGACGCGCTCGCGCCGATCGCCACTCGGCAGGTCGAGATCGATGTCGGGCCACTCGCCCCGCTCCTCGGAGAGAAAGCGCTCGAAGAGCAGCTCCATGCCCACCGGGTCCACCGCCGTGATGCCCAGGCTGTAGCACACGGCGCTGTTGGCCGCCGACCCGCGCCCCTGCACGAGGATGTCCTGCTGCCGGCAGAAGTTCACGACGTCCCAGACGATGAGGAAGTAGCCGGCGAGGTCGAGCTTCTCGATGAGATCCAGCTCGCGCGCCACCTGCGCGCGGGCACGGTCGTGATAGGGCCGGTAGCGGTTGCGCGCGCCCACCTCCGTGATCTTCCGCAGGAACGACGCCTCGGTCTCGCCAGGCGGCACCGGGTAGCGCGGGAAGCGGTAGCCGAGATCCGTCATCGAGAACTGCAGGCGGTCCGCGAGGTCGAGGGTGGCGCGGACCGCGTGCGGCATGTCGGCGAAGAGCCGGGCCATCTGCGCAGGCGGCTTCAGGTAGCGCTCGGCGTTGGCCGAGAGCCGGCGCCCGGCCTGCCCGAGCGTGACGTGCTCGCGGATGCAGGTGAGCACGTCGAAGAGCGGGCGCTCGTCGGGTGACGAGAACCGCACGCCGCCGGTGGCCACCACGGGCACGCGGAATGCGTCGGCCAGGCAGACGAGCATGTCGTTGTCGTCCTCCTGCGCGCGCTGCAGGTGGCGCTGCACCTCGACGTACACCTGGCCGCGGCCGAAGATGCCGACGAGGCGATCCAGCAGCCCGCCCACGCCGTACCGCTCCGCCTGCAGCAGCGGCTGCCCGGGCAGCGCGATGAGCCCGCCGACGTGGCCGTCCAGCTCGCCGAGCGCCAGCGCGCCCTCACCCTTGGGCGCGCGGAGCTTCATCCGCGTGACGAGGCGGCACAGGTTCTGCCAGCCCTGCTGAGAGGCAACGAGCACGGGCAGGACAAATCTGGCGCCAGGGTGATGCTGCGGTGTCCGTCCTACCCGCCATCCTGATGTATCTGCGCCATCTGCGTTATCTGCGCCATCTGCGTAATCTGCGAAATCTGCGTCCAGTGTCAGCGTCGCGCCAATCAGCGGACGCAGGCCGGCGGCCAGGGCGGCCTTGTGAAACCGGGGCGCGCCGTACACGCCATCCTGGTCCAGCAGCGCCAGGGCCGGATAGCCCAGCGCCGCCGCGCGCTCGACGAGCGTCTCGGGCAGCGAAGCGCCCCGGAGGAACGAAAACGCGGAAGCCGCGTGCAGCTCGACATACATGACAAAGAAACCACGCCGCCTTGTGACGCGAAAAGAAACCACGAGGGCACGACGGACACGAAGGACGCACGAAGTTCGTGCGCTTCGTGATTGCCTTCGTGCCTTCGTGGCTTCCGTTCCGCGTCAATCGAACACGCCCTCCAGGAACCACTGCCCCACGTCGCGCTCGACGGACAGGCGATAAACCGTCCCGTCCGCCATCGCGATGTCCCATTCGTCGCGGTCCCAGGGTGAAACGCGCCGGGAGGGGGGAACACTCTCTCGGGAGGGGCCACAAACCTGTCGGGAGTGAATAGAACCCTCTCGGGACCACTCTTCGCTGCGAGATTCCGGCGACGTGCCGCTGAGCGAACCATCCCGATCGCGATCGTCTCCCTCCCGCGATGGCACTCCCTCCCGCAGTTCCCCTCCCGGCACGTGGGTGCCGCCCCCCGCCCACCACTCCCCCGACGTCCGCCACGGGCCGGCCGCCTGGACGATGGGGCCGCCGGTGATGCCGCGGCGATCGGTCGTCACCCGCACCGGGCGGCCATCGTCCACGCGGACGCGCACCGGGATCGGCAGGCGGAAGCGGCGGAGAGAGAGGGAGAGGAGGGGTGCAGGGTGCACGGGTGCAGGGTGCACGGGTGCAGGGTGCACGGGTGCAGGGTGCACGGGTGCTCTCCCGTGTCCCCCCACCCGAAACGGCTCCATCCGGAATGCCCCCGGCCTCCAGGTGTCCACCAGCGCAGGCGAGCCCACATGCCCCTCGCCGACGAGCGCGGTGAGCCGCGCCACGAGCGTCGCCACCTGCTCGGGCGCCGGCTGCGCGCGATCGAAAAGCGTCCACTGCAGCACGCGGCCCGGCGTGGGCTCCACCCGCACCTGCACGCGATCGATCGCAGCCGATGGCGGATGCGACTCCAGATCCAGCAGCACCAGCGTGCGGAGCGTCTTCGGGTCCCGCATCGGCGCTGGCAGCGGAATCACGCGCACGTGCACCTGGCGGTTGGTGAGGTGCAGCGCCGTGCGGATGGCCACCGCGCCCCGATCGGCGCGTTCGAGCTGCGCCGCGAGCGGCTCGAGCAGGCGCGCCAGCACGAACGACAGCGGCTCGAAGCCTTCCACCGGCCACTCGAGCTCCACGAGCTCCTCGAACACGGGCTCGGCCAGCCAGGGCACCAGCGGCTCGTCGTCTTCGCCCGCAGCCAGGCGCTGCCACGACACACCCAGCTCGCCCAGCCGCGCATGCACGTCGGCCCTCGGGAGCGCGGCGAGCGCGCCGAGCCGCCGGATGCCCCAGCGATGCACCGTGGCGGCGCACTGCCGCAGGGCCCGCAGTGCCTCCCGCATGTCGGCCGGCGGCGAAGGGCGCGGGCGCAGCCGGCGTGCGTGCTGTGCCTGGTGGGTGTCGCGCGGATGGCGCCAGCCCATCGACGGCGACAGCATGGCGGCCGGCGCGGACGCACCCGTGCCGGTTCCCGGCCCGGCGGAGCCCGACGTGCCTGCCGGGGCCGCGGGCGTGACGGGCATCGTGGCTGCCAGCCGCGCTTCGGTCACCTCCACGAGCACGTCGATCGGGAGCGCCGCCAGGGCGGCCTGCTCCTCCTCCCGCGACAGCACGGTGAGCCCTTCGCGCCCGCACGCCAGCAGCAGTGCAGTCGATGCCGTGGAAGCAAGCGCCGTCGACCGGCACGCGGGACAGGCCTCGCGGAGAGCCCCGCCCAGTTCCCCCGGCGTGCCGAACAAGGCCGAGAGGCCGCCGACGTCGAGCACGACGAACGGCCCCAGCACCTGGAAGCGCGGCGTGAACGCCTGCGCCACGCCGACCAGGGCACCGATCGGCGTCGCCGCCGATGCCTGCAGCACCGCGAACACGGCTTGCCCT
>CAZLBU010000023.1:10830-17104 GCA_964557815.1 uncultured Bifidobacteriaceae bacterium
CCAGCGGCAGCGTACCCATGAAGCCGCGCGGCGAGGTGGCCCGCACCCCCGTGATGAACCCGCCCAGCCGCCGCGTGCGATCGTGCGCGCCTTTCCAGCGAACCTGCGTGTGTCGGGAACCGGGAGCCGGGAGCCGGGAGCCGGAAGGGAACTCCTGTCGGGACGCCGACGCGATGAGCCCTCCCGGCATGATTTCCTCTCCAGACGCACTCGCAAGCCCGGCGCCCGGCTCCTGGCTCCCGGTTCCCGTCACGATCGACAACCCTCCCGCGCTTCGCGCGACGGGGGTGGCCGCCAGAAGCACCAGTGCGATCTCGGAGCCTTCGACAATGTGCTGGAGCCGCAGCCAGGTGGACCGGGGCACGCGCGCGAGCGCCGGCGCAGGGGCGTCGATGAGATCCAGCACCACGAGCGTGCACACCCCCGACTGCGCCACCAGGTTGAGCGCCTTGATGCCGCGGTCGATCGTCCGCTCGAGCATCGTGCCCGGCCCCTGCACGCTCCGCTCTCCCGGAATCCAGGCCGGATCCAGGGCGCCCGCCGTCTTCGACAGCGCCTGCCCCCGCACCCACAGCAACCGTGAGAGATCCAGCCCGGCCGCTGCGGCGCGCTCCGGATCGAAGCGATCGAAGGTGTCGATGAGCGCCACCCATTCGCCGCGGCCCGCCGCGGCCGCAAGCGCGGCCCAGGCCAGGCTGGTCCGCCCGGACGACACCGGCCCGACGATTTCCGACAGGTGGCCCCGGGGAATCCCCCCGCGCAGCTGCAGATCCAACGGGGCCATTCCCAGCGGCGCCACCAGTGGCGGCGCCTGTCGCGCGAGGGTGGTGAACGTGCGGTCGAGCTTGCGGTCCTGGAGCAGAGTCAGCAGGGCGGATGCCTGGGCAGGAGCCATGAACCTATACCTCGCGGAAGCCAATTTCGCTCTTTATTCGCCTACAAGCCGAATCATAGCGAATAAAAAGCGAATGTCAAGCGGCGACCAGGACGTCTGACCGTGGGCTAAGATCGCTAGCCTTGCGCGCGCATCTCGTCACGGCCGCCCGCCGCACCGCGGCGGCGCTCACCTACCGCGACTTCCGTCTCCTCTGGGTCGGCGCCCTCACCTCCAGCATCGGGACCTGGATGCAGCGCGTGGCCCAGGCCTGGCTCATCGTCACGCTCACCGGCTCGCAGTCGGCCTTCTACCTCGGGCTCGACAGCTTCATGGGCGAGCTCCCCATCCTGCTGCTCACGCTGGTGGCCGGCGTCGTCGCCGACCGGCGCGACCGGCGTCACATGATGCTGATGTCGCAGGTGGTGCAGATGACGGCCGCCTTCATCCTCGCGGGGCTCGTCTACTTCGAGGCCATCCGCATCTGGCACATCCTCACGCTGTCGTTCATCACGGGCTGCGCGCAGGCCTTCGGCGGCCCCGCGTACCAGACGCTCGTGCCCACGCTGGTGAACAAGGAGCACCTGCCCAACGCCATCGCGCTCAACTCCATCCAGTTCAACCTCGCGCGCATCATCGGCCCCATCGTCGCGGGCGCGGCGCTCGCGGCCTTCGGCATGGTGATGTGCTTCGGCATGAACGGCATCTCGTTCCTCTTCGTCATCGCGGCCATCCTGGGGCTGCGCAACGTGCAGGTGCCGCCGGCCTCCACGGTCTCGCTCGTCGATCAGATGAAGGACGGCCTCCGCCACGTGCGCGACTCCTCGCACCTGAAGACCCTGACGATGCTCGGCTTCGTCGCCGCGTTCCTGGGCATCCCGCTCCTCACCTTCCTGCCCGTCATCGCGAAGGACGTCTTCCAGCAGGACGTCGGCCTCTACACGCGCATGATGACGATGTCGGGGATTGGCGCGGTGTGCGGGGCGCTGGTGGTGGCGTGGCTCGGCAAGCACCAGCACATGGGCCGCATCCTGCTGGTGCTGCTCGGCGCGTTCGGCATCGCCATGACCGCCTTCGCGCTCTCGCCCGACGTGCGGCTGAGCACGGCGATCCTGTTCTTCACCGGCGCGCTGCTGGTGATGTGCTTCTCGCTCACGAACTCGCTGGTGCAGCTGCTCGCGCCCACCGAGCTGCGCGGGCGCATCGTCAGCATCTACATGACGGCGTTTCGCGGCGGATCGCCGCTCGGCGGGCTCGCCAGCGGCTGGCTGATCACGCAGGTGGGCTCCGCGCCGGCGATGCTGGCGGTGAACGGCGTGGTGCTGACGCTGCTGGCCGCGTACTTCCTGTTCCGCGGACACGGAATCAAGGAGGTATAGATCTTGTCGGGAGTCGGGAGCCGGCGCATGTTGCCGCGTGACGCGTCCCCAGCTGCGCCAAGCTCCAGCGTCGACGGGCGCTTTCACTTCTCACTTCTTCGCGGGACATGCGTCTTCGAGTAATCCCACTGCTTGTCGTCCTGCTGGCCCTGACATTCGGCGGTCAGGCGCCACGTACCCAGAGTGGCACTGCCATTCCGGCTGATGTGGCGGCCCAGGTGGCTGCGGACGGGTCGGCCCTGGTCATCATCGGCGTGAGAACGGCGTTCGTACCCGAGGGCCTCCTGGCCGGGCCCGCCGAGGTCGCGGTGCAGCGTGACGCCATGCACGCCGCCGTGGACGCCACGATGGGCCGGGCCGCGGCCGCCGGCGCCATCGTCGGCCGGCGGTTCGAGACGATTCCGTTCTTCACGGCCCGCGTGAGCCAGGGCGTCCTCGCGGCGCTTGCGACGTCAGGCGACGTGACGTCCATCGGTCTCGATACGCTCGACCGCCCCCTGCTGGCCCAGAGCATGCCGCTCGTCAACGCGCCCGCAGCCTGGTCCGCAGGCCACACCGGCGCGGGCTGGAAGGTGGCCGTCCTCGATACGGGAGTCGAGAAGACCCACGGGTTCCTGTCCGGCAAGGTGGCCGCGGGCGACGAAGCCTGCTACTCCAATGCCGGTGGTCTCGGCACGGGAACGTCCGTCTGTCCGGGTGGCGTCTCATCATCGACGGCTGTCGGCAGCGGCGTCCCGTGCAGCACGACTATCGACGGCTGCGACCACGGCACGCATGTGGCTGGAATCGCAGCCGGGTTCGGTGGCCCCGGGGGCATCAACGGCGTTGCGCCAGGCGCGGGGCTGATCGCCCTGCAGGTCTTCACGCGGTTCGACGACGTGGCCGATTGTAGCCCGGGCGCCCCCCCCTGCGTCCTCTCGTACGGCTCCGACCAGGTGCGCGCCCTGGAGCGCGTGCTGGCACTGGCGGGCGCCGGCAACCAGGTGGCCTCGGCCAACATGAGCCTCGGAGGAGGCCTGTACTCGGCGGCCTGCGATGCCGATCCCACCATGGCCGCTCGGAGGGATGCCATCGGCAACCTGCTCAGCGTCGGTATCGCCACGGCGATCGCCACGGGCAACCTCTACGCCACGGACAGAGTCAGCGCTCCCGCATGCATCTCGACAGCGGTCGCGGTGGGTTCGACGACGAAGACCGACCTCATGTCCAGCTTCGGCAATCGCCGGCCGGGGCTGGTAGACCTGCTGGCGCCGGGCAGCTCAATCAACTCGTCCGTCATGGCCAACCTCTTCGGCACCAAGAGCGGCACGTCGATGGCCGCGCCGCACGTGGCCGGCACGTGGGCAGTGCTCAAGCAGGCCGTGCCGGGCGCCACCGTGGCGCAGGTGCTGGCTGCGCTCCAGACCACCGGGCAGGTCATCAACGACCCCCTCCCCTCTGGATCGGGCGGATCGTACCCGCGCATCAACGTCAACGCCGCGCGGCTGGCGCTGCTCGGCGTGCCCGGACCTCCCGGCACGCCGGTGATCTCCGGCGCCGGCAACTCGGTGAACATCAGCTGGGGTGCATCGGCAACGGGCGGAGCGCCCACGAGCTATACGGTACTCGCGCGCCTGACGCCCGGGGGTGGTGTGGTCGCGTCCTTGCCGGTCGGCAACGTCCTCGGCACCTCCGTCGGGGCGCCGAACGGGACGTTCCACGTGACGGTGCGCGCGTCGAACGCGTCGGGCCTCGGGCCGGAGTCGGCTGGCGTCACCTTCAGCGTCCCCATCGTGGCCCCACCACCAGGAGCGCCGACAGGTCTGAACGTCGTCGTCAGCGGCAACCAGGCCAGTTTCACGTGGACCGCGCCGTCCACCGGCGGCACACCGACCGGCTACCTGCTCGTGGCGGCACTCACCTCCGGCGGGCCGGCCATCGCGAGCCTGCCCTTCGCCGCGCCCGCCGCGGGCGTGAACGTCACGGGCATCTCGCCGGGCTCCTACTTCGTGAGGCTGGCCGCCACCAACTCCGGCGGCGCGAGCCCGTTCTCCAACGAGGTCATGGTGAGCGTGGCGGGCTCACAGGTTCCCGGCGCACCGACGATGAATGCGCCGACGGTCGGATCGGGCAACGTGGGGCTGTCGTGGTCGGCCCCGACGACGGGCGGGGCGCCGACGAGCTACCAGGTGCTGGCCTCGCTCACCCCGGGTGGCGCGCCGGTGGCCGCGCTCAACGCGGGCCTGAACACCTCGATCTCGGTACCAGCGCCGCCGGGCACCTACTTCGTGCGCGTCCGCGGCGTGAACGCCGTCGGCCCGGGCCCGCTGTCGAACGAGGTGACGGTGGTGGTGCCGTAACGGGGTGCAGGGGTGCAAAGGTGCAAAGGTGCAGGGTGCAGGGTGCTGGAGGTTCAGAAGGTGCACCCCTGCACCCCTGCACCCGTGCACCCCAATTACTGCTTCAACGTCACCGTGAACCTGACCGGTACCTTCGTCGGCGAGTAGCACACCTTGTCGTCGCACGCCTGGTATTCGAGCTGGCCGGCAATCGTCACTGACAACTGGCCGGCCAGGGCCTTTCTCGCCTCGGGCGTGTCGAGGAGGGTCACCTCGCGCGCCAGGCGGAAGGCCTTCGAGTAGACCTCGACGGTCTCGTTCAGCGGCTCGAAGTGGTACCTCTCTGACGGCGGATACTTCGTCGGCTCGGCGCGCAGCCAGGGCTGGGCCTCGATGGACAGGCCCACGACCTGGTAGTCGTGCTTCCCCGGGGCGTACACGTGCATGGTGCGTCGAGGGGTGACATCGAGGGTGACGGTCAGCCGATCACCCGGCGCGGCCGATGGGCGGCTGATGCTCGACTCGACGGTCAGGTGGCTCGTGCTGGTGCGCACGGCATCGCCGAACGGGTTCGGCACGGGAGCCTGCGCGGACGCGGCGGTACCCAGGGCGGCGACGAGCACGGCGTGCAGGAGTCGGGACATGGCTGTTCGACAGCGTACGCCCTGCCGGCACGTGCAATCAACCCGATGCTGAATAGGAGAGGTGGCGCGGGTGCGATAGAATCCTGCGGTCCCTCATGCAGAGAATCGTCTTCGTCGCCGCGGTCCTGGCGTGCCTGGCGACGCCGGGCCGGGCCGCCGCGCAGCAGACACGCGCCGAGCTCCTGGAACTGCAGCGTGCCGAGCGGGCCGCCCAGCTGGCCCCGTACGAACCGAACAAGCTCGAGAAGGGGCTGCTCTACATCGAGGAGAAGCGCATCCTCGAGCGGCTCGGCCAGGGGTTGAGCGGCATCTACCCCCGCATCGGCGGGTTCACCACCGGCAGTGGGTTCGCGCTCGGCGCCGGCTTCCGGCACGCGCTGCCGGGCACCGATTCCTTCGAGGTGGATGTCTCGGCGGCCGCCTCGATGCGCGGGTACAAGGCCATCGACTTCCGCGTTCGCGCGCCGGCGCTGCTCGCGGGACGGCTGCTGGTCGATGGCGGCACGCACTGGTGGGACTACACCCAGGAGGACTTCTTCGGACTGGGAGAATCGTCGCGATCCGACCGCACCAGCTACCGCTACGAAGGGCTCCAGGTGAACCTGATGGCACGCCTGCGCCCGCGCCGCTGGCTGTCGTTCGGCGAGGAGGTCGGCTACCTCCGGCCCGACATCTCCTCGGGCACCGACGCGCGCTTCCCGTCCGTCGAGCAGCGCTTCACCGACGCCCAGGCGCCCGGCCTCGCCCGGCAGCCGCGCCTGCTCTACACCCGCACGTTCATCGACTTCGACTATCGTGACCAGCCCGGCAACACCCGGAGCGGCGGCCGGGTCTTCTTCCAGGTGGGCACGGGCCGGGACCAGCACGCCTCGCGCGAGTTCAGCTACCGTCGGACCGACGTCGAGATCATCCACGTCTTCCCCATCTTCGACAAGAAGCGGACCTTCGCCATCCGGCTCAACGGAGCGCACGTGGATCCGCTGACCGAGGGCGGCCGCGTGCCCTTCTTCCTGTCGCCCACCATCGGCGGCACCCGGACCCTCCGCAGCTACCGCGAGC
>CAZLBU010000024.1:0-6065 GCA_964557815.1 uncultured Bifidobacteriaceae bacterium
ACCCTGGAGGCCAGGAACCCGTCGAAAGGCATGCCGGACCAGACCTCGACCAGGCGACCCAGCACGGTGGTGGCCTCGCTGTATCGGAACCGCGTACCCGGGTCCTCCATCAAGGGAGCGCGCATCAGTCTGGTGACGAACTGGGGCAGCGTGTCGCGCCGCGAGCGAACGCCGAGATCGCGATAGAGGTCCGAGGTGCGATGGCTGAGGCCGGACGTGTGGAGCAGCAGGTCCTCGACCGTGATCGGTCGTGCCGGCGGACGAGACGCGGGACCGCGTCCCACACGCACGTCCCCGAACTCCGGAAGGTACTTCGCCACGGGATCGTCCAGGCGGAAGCGCCCCTCGTCGTGCAGCATCATCACGGCCACGGCCGTGACGGGCTTCGTCATCGAGTAGATGCGGAAGAGGGTCCGGGGCGTCATCGGTGCCCGCGTCTCGAGATCCTGGACGCCCACGGCCTCGAGATACGCGACCTGCCCCTTCCGGGCCACCGCCCCAACCGCCCCGGCGATCTTCTGCTCCGCCACCAGTTGCCGCAGCAGGGCCGTGGCCTCGTTGAGGGCCACCGGATCGAGCCCGAGCGCCTCCGGTTCGGCCTTCGGCATCTGGCTGCGCACGCCGCCGCCCGACGCGAGGGCAACCGAGAGCAGGAGGATGAGCAGCGAGGTCACCGCGGTGGGGAGCGCCATGCAGACGGCATTCTACCTTTCGGGTTACCTTACGCCCATGTCGACCCCGATTGGCTTCATCGGCCTGGGCCTGATGGGCAAGCCCATGGCCCTCAACCTCCGCAAGCACCAGTTCGCTGTCATTGTCCACAGCCGCA
Organism: uncultured Bifidobacteriaceae bacterium; assembly: GCA_964557815.1. Classification (GTDB taxonomy): domain Bacteria; phylum Acidobacteriota; class Vicinamibacteria; order Vicinamibacterales; family UBA2999; genus VFZN01. The sequence continues at coordinate 830 of CAZLBU010000024.1, forward strand.
GCCGCGGCCCCGTGGACGCGTTGGTCGCCGCCGGCGCCACTGCCGCCGCCACCCCCGCTGACGTCGCGCGACAGGCGCGCACCATCATCACCATGCTGCCGGATGGGCCGGATGTGTCGCGGGTGCTCGAGGGTCCCGACGGCATCTTCTCCGCCATGCAGCCCGGCACCATCATCGTGGACTCGTCCACCATCGCCCCGGCGACGGCTCGGCGCCTGGCCACGGCCACTGCCGAGCGCGGCGGCGCGCTGCTCGATGCGCCCGTGAGCGGTGGCGAGATTGGCGCCATCGATGGGACGCTGACGTTCATGGTGGGCGGCGAGGCTCCGGCGCTCGAGGCGGTCACGCCGGTGCTCTCGGCCATGGGCAAGCCGGAGAGGATCGTGCACGTCGGCGAGTCGGGTGCCGGCCAGATCTGCAAGGCGTGCAATCAGATCGTCCTGGCCGGAACGATGACAGTCGTCGCGGAGGCCATCGCCCTGGCCCGCAAGAGCGGTGTGGACCCGATGAAGGTGCGTGCGGCGCTGCTCGGCGGCTTTGCCCAGAGCCGCGTGCTCGAGGTGCACGGCGAGCGGATGATCACCGGCAATTACAGGCCGGGCTTCAAGGGAAAGCTGTTCAGGAAGGATCTGGGGATTGCCCTCAGCGCGCTGGCCGAAAGCGGCGTTCCCGCTCTGGGGTCCGCCGTCGCCGCGCAACTGGTCCAGGCACAGGCGGCACAGGGGCGCGGCGAGGAGGACTACTCCGCCCTGGGCGACATCGTCTTCGCGCTGGCAGGGCTCACAGGGACGAAGTGAGACGTCAGAAGTGAGAGGTCAGACGTCAGAGACCGTGGCCAGGACACGCCAGAGCCCCGAGCATCTCGCTTCGCGCGTCCAACTTCCCACTTCTCACTTCTCAGTTCTCAGCCGTCCTCCCTCCACCCTCAGCACGCGATCGCACTGCTCGGCCAGGCGAGGGTTGTGGGTGGCGAGGATGGCGGTCAACCCGAACTCGCGGTGCATGTCGCGCAACAGCTGGTGCAGCGCATCGGCGGTCGCCTCGTCCAGGTCGCCCGTCGGCTCGTCGGCCAGGAGGAGCGACGGCTGCGTCACCAGCGCGCGCGCGACGGCCACGCGTTGCTGCTCGCCCCCGGAGAGCATCCCGGGGCGATGGTCGAGCCGATCGGCCAGCCCGACGCGCGAGAGCAGCGCTGTGGCGCGCGGGCGGGCCTCGGACACCGGCACCCGCGCGATACGGAGGGGCATCTCGGCGTTCTCGATCGCCGAGAACTCCGGCAGCAGGTGGTGGAACTGAAAGACGAAGCCCACGTGGCGATTGCGGAACGCCACCAGGTCGGCGTCGGCCATCCCCGTGATACTGTGCTCCCCCACCTGGATCGTGCCTTCATCGGGCCGGTCCAGGCCGCCCAGCAGGTGGAGCAGCGTGCTCTTCCCCACGCCGGATGCGCCCATGATGGCCACCATCTCGCCCGTCTCCACGGTCAGGGACAGGTCGCGGAGGACCAGCAGGCGGCGGCCGGCCACCGGCTAGGACTTCGACAGGCCAGAGGCGATGACGAAGGGCATGGCAGCGGCTACTCGTACCGGAGGGCCTGCGCCGGATCGAGCCGGGCAGCCTGCCGCGACGGATACAGCGTGGCCAGGAAGCAGACGACGACCGCGCCGGCGACCACGGTGAAGAGGTCCCAGGGCAACAGCTTGAACGGCAGGTAGGTCACCTGGTACACGTCGCTCGGGATGCTGATGAGCCGGTAGCGATCCAGCACGTTCGCGATGAGGGCGCCCAGCGAGGCCCCGACCAGCGTGCCCACCACACCGATGATCATCCCCTGCATCAGGAAGATCAGCATCACGCTGCGGGCCGAGGCGCCCATGGTCTTCAGAATCGCGATGTCACGCGTCTTCTCCATCACCAGCAGCACCAGCGAGGCCACGATGTTGAGTGCCGCCACCATCACGATGAGGCCGATGCCGATGCCCATCGCGATCTTCTCCAGCCAGAGGGCCGAATAGAGCGACTGGTTCATGTCGGTCCAGTCCTGTGTGATGTAGTCGGTGCCGAGCCGCTCCTGGATGTCGTCGGCCACGGCGGGCGCGTCGTAGATGTCGGTCACGCGGATCTCCAGGTGGTCGGGGCGGTCCTGGCCGGTGATGCGGTACGCCGTCTCGAGATCGACGAACCCGTAGGCGTGATCGAACTCGAACAGCCCGAGCTGGAAGGTGCCGGCGATCTGGACGCGGCGCTGGCGGGGCATCAGCCCCATGGGCGAGAGGGATCCTTGCGGCGTCACGAGCGTGATCACGTCTCCGGGAAAGGCGCTGAGCGTCCCGCTCAGGTCCTTGCCGATGAGGATGCCGGCGAATGCGTCCTCCGTCGCCGGCTGCAGGTCCTCCACGGTGCCGGCGGTCATCGACCGGCGGATGTCGGTGACCTCGCCCTCGAGGGCCGGGTCGATCCCCTTGACCGTGATGAAACTCTCGCCCTTGTCGCTGGTCACGAGCGCCTTGCCGAGCAGGGCCGGGGCCGCGCCCTGGACGCCGGGGATGGCCTTCATCTTGTCGACTTCGGCCCGGTAGTCCACGAGGCCGCTCGGCTTCCACACGTACACGTGTGCCGACGAACCGAGGATGCGGTCGCGCAGCTCGCCCTGCAGCCCGGTCATCAGCGCGAGGGCGATGACCAGGGCCATCACCCCGACCGTGACGCCGACGGTGGACACCAGCGAGATCACGGAGATGAACACCTGCCGGCGCTTGGCCAGCAGGTATCGGAGCGCGATCTGCAGCTCGAAGGGCATGGCTAGTCGCGCCGGCGCATCAGCGGGAACAGGATGACGTCGCGGATGGACGGCGAGTTCGACAGGATCATCACGAGCCGGTCGACGCCGATGCCCTCGCCACCGGCAGGGGGCATGCCGTACTCGAGCGCGCGGATGTAGTCCTCGTCCATCGCGTGCGCCTCGGCATCGCCCTTCGCGCGCTCGGCGAGCTGCGACTCGAACCGTCGGCGCTGCTCGGCGGGATCGTTCAGCTCGGAGAAGGCGTTGGCCACCTCGAACCCGCCGATATAGAGCTCGAAGCGCTCCACGGTGTCGGGATCGTCCTCGCGCTGCTTCGAGAGCGGCGACACCTCGGTCGGGAAGTCGTAGATGAACGTCGGCTGGATGAGCTGATCTTCCCAGAGCGCCTCGAAGATCTCCGTCGCCACCCTGCCCGGGCCCGCGGCGTCGGGCACCTCGATGCCGAGCCGCGCCGCGATCGCCCGGGCCGAGTCGAGGCTCCGCAGCTCCTCGAGGCCTCCTCGGCGGCGGCGTGGCGCAGCGACAGCCGCCGGTAGGGCGCCTGCAGGTTGATCTGGTGGTCGCCGAAGGGCACCTGCTCGGCGCCCACGGCGGCGCGCGCCACGAACGAGAGCAGCTCCTCGGTGAAGCGCATCAGCACCTGGTAATCCTGGTAGGCCCAGTAGAACTCCAGCATCGTGAACTCGGGGTTGTGCTGGGTCGAGATGCCCTCGTTGCGGAAGTTCCGGTTGATCTCGAAGACGCGCTCGATGCCGCCCACCGTGAGCCGCTTGAGGTAGAGCTCCGGCGCGATGCGAAGGAACAGCTTCATGTCGAGCGCGTTGTGATGCGTCACGAAAGGACGCGCGAGTGCACCGCCCGCGATGGGCTGCATCATCGGCGTCTCGACCTCGAGGAAGTCGTGGCTCGTCAGGAAATCGCGGATGGCCGTCACCGTGCGGCTGCGGACCTCGAACACGCGCCGCACGTCGGGGTTTACGATGAGATCCAGATACCGCTGGCGATAGCGGATCTCGACATCCTGCAGCCCGTGCCACTTCTCCGGCAACGGGATGAAGCACTTGGCCAGGAACTCGAGCTTCGCGGCCCAGATGGACAGCTCGTTCGTCTTCGTCCGGAACAGGTGGCCGGCGACACCGATCTGGTCGCCGAAGTCCAGCAACTTGTAGAGCTGGTAGTCCCGCTCGGGGAGCGAGTCCTGCCGCACGTACACCTGAATGCGCGAGCGGCCGTCGGAGAGCACCAGGAAGGCCGCCTTCCCGAAATGGCGGATGCTGATGACGCGGCCGGCCGTGACGGTCTCGACGCGCGATGCCTCGAGGGCGGCAGCGTCGGACTCGCCGTGCGCGGTCACCAGCGCGCTGACCGTGTGCGTGGTGGCGAGACGATTGGGATAGGCACGGAACCCCAGGGCGACGATCGCGTCGAGGTTGGCGCGGCGCTGCGCGATCTGGGCTTCTTCGTTGCTCGACACTCGGACCTTCTCCTCGCTTGGGCGGCGCGGCGCTACTCGACGACCTTGCCTTCTTCCTTTAGGGCGCGGAAGACGCCGTCGAGCACGCCGTTCACGAACTTCGCGGCGTCCTCGCCGCTGTACGCGCGGGCCAGCTCGATGGCCTCGTTGATCACCACGCGCGGTGGCGTTTTCGGATGGGCCAGCCACTCGTGCACGGCCAGGCGCAGCACCAGGCGATCCAGCGCCGCCATGCGCTCCACACGCCAGTGGCGCGCGGCGGTCCCGATCCGCTCGTCGAGGGCCGCCTGGCTCTCGATGACGCCCCGCGCCAGGGTCCCCGCAAACGCCCGGTCCGCCTCGCCGAGCGCCGACGCCTCGGGCTCCCCGACCCGGTCCAGCACGCCAAGGGCTTCAGTCACCGTGAGCCCGCCCACTTCGACCTCGTACAGCGCCTGCAGGGCGGCCGCCCGCGCCTGGCGCCGGCCGGCCCACCGCTCCGTCCCGTCGCTCACCGCCCGCCTCCGGCCACCGCAGCCAGCAAGCGGGCCATCTCCAGCGCGGCCTCTGCTGCCTCGCGGCCCTTGTTGCCGGGCCCCTCGACCGCGCGCTCGAGCGCCTCCTCGGCCGAGTTGGTGGTCAGCACGCCGAACGAGATGGGAACGCGCGTTTTCGATGCCGCAGCCATGATGCCATGCGCGCACGCCGAGGCGATGTACTCGAAATGCGGCGTTGCCCCCTTGATGAGGCACCCCAGGCACACCACCGCCGAGACGCGCCCGCTGGCGGCCACGGTCTCGGCCGCGAGCGGGATCTCGAAGGCGCCCGGCACCCAGAGAACCTCGATGTCGCCATCGGCGAGACCGGCGTCGGCCAGTCCGGCCCGGGCCCCGGCGAGCAGGCGTTCGGTCACGAAGTCGTTGAAACGCGCGACGACGATCGCGATGCTGGGGACCAACCCGCGCTTCACCCGCGAGCCG
>CAZLBU010000024.1:6075-6311 GCA_964557815.1 uncultured Bifidobacteriaceae bacterium
CTTCCAGGTCGCCTTCCGCTTCTCCAGGAATGCGGACGTGCCCTCTCTGGTGTCCTCGGTGGAGGCGATCGCGCCGAACAGCGCGGTTTCGAGGAACTGCGCCTGTCCGAGCGGCATGTCGAGCCCCTGGTTCACCGCCTCGATGATGTAGCGCGTCGCGATCGGGGCTTTGCCCGCCAGCGCCGCGGCCAGCTTCTTCGTGGCCGCCATCAGCTCCGCCGCCGGGATCACCTGGT
>CAZLBU010000024.1:6321-14780 GCA_964557815.1 uncultured Bifidobacteriaceae bacterium
CACGAGCCCGATCTCGTACGCGCGCTGGGCGCTGACCATGTCGCCGGTCAGCAGGATCTCGAGCGCCCGCCCCTTCCCGACCAGGCGCGGCAGCCGCTGGCTGCCCGCGTAGCCGGGGATGATGCCGAGGTTGATCTCCGGCTGGCCGAGCCGAGCGGTGTCTGCCGCCACGCGCAGCGTGCAGGCCATGGCCAGCTCGCAGCCGCCGCCGAGCGCGAAGCCGTTGATGGCCGCGATGACCGGCTTCCCGAGCTGCTCGATGAGATCGAAGACCCGCTGCCCGTGCCGCGCGTGCTCCTTGCCCTCCGCGGGCGTGAGCACGGCCAGCTCGTTGATGTCGGCGCCGGCGACGAACGCCTTCTCGCCGCTCCCGGTCAGCACGATCGCGCGCACGTCATCGTCCGACTGCAGCGCGCGGAGCGCCGTCTCCAGCTCGGCGAGCGTGGCGGCGTTGAGGGCGTTCAGGACCTTCGGGCGATTGAAGGTGAGGATCGCGACCGCGCCGTCGCGCTCGAGCAACAGGTTGTCAAAGGTCATGATGGCCGTTTGATGATACTCCACGCCCATGCAGCGGCGAGCCCGAGCGCCGCACCCGACGCGTCGGCCACGACGTCTCGAACGTCGGCCATTCGACCGGGCACGAACGACTGGTGCCACTCGTCGGTCACGCCGTACAGGGCCGCGATGGTCCAGGCCAGCCAGACCGTCCGGCCCCTGACACCGGACCAGCGGCCGCCCGCCGTCGCGCGCAGGGTCACGAGCGACAGCCCGGCATAGGCGATGCCGTGCTGCGTCCAGTCTGGCGTCAACGATGAACCGGGCAGCGTTGCCTGGGAGGAAAGCGCGAAGATGGCGGCCATGTAGGCCGCGACGGGCCCCCAGAGCGTCAGGGACATGCCGGTTGCGGCGGACGATCAGAACGGCAGCGGGTACATGATCCAGCCGAGCACGAGACCCGCGCCGATGAACCCGCCGAAGAACTTCAGCCAGAGCGCCAGCTGGTCTCGCGGCGCGTCGCGGCCTATCACCGCGAATACGAGCGCCACGAAGAACGAGAAGAGCGCCATGAGTCCCAGATGCGTCGTCATGACAGCTCACTTCCTCCCGAGGCGCACGTCGTAGGCATCGAGGGCGACGAGCATGTTCAGCAGGCCGGACACGATGAGGAAGGCATTCCCGTACTCGTAATTCACGGCCGTCACGACGCCCTTGCCAAGCCCGAGGGCCGACGCAATCACGTACGGCAGGCCCATCCCGAGGTTGGCCAGGGCGGCCAGGCCGACCAGCGGCTGCGAGAACTCGAACGGGAAGAGCCGGCCATCGAGGGCCAGGCCGACAGCGAACATCAGGGGGAGGGCCAGAAAGAACACCACACCTTTTTGCGGGCGGCCCAGGAGGAAGTGTCCGGCCCCGGGCACCAGCCAGGAGGCCAGCCAGACGGCTACGGGAGGCACGACAGAGGAGTTTACTTCAGGTGTTCCGAGACGACGGCCCCGACGACGAGCCCTCCAGCAAGTCCGAGTGGGAGCGCAAGGGCAAAGCGCCAGCCGTTGGGCGGATCCCCTACCCCTATGAGCGCCGACGCAACGGTCGCAATCGTCGGAACCGCCGCTACCGTCAACAGCGCCAGCGCGTGTGCGCGCGGCCACGCTCTGGTTCGGCTGCGACTGTACGCTGACCAGGCCAGCACACCGAGGGCGGCTCCGAGATAGAGGCCCTCGCACCGCGCGCACACCGGCAACTGCGCCCCCGCCAGGTAGAACGACCGATCGGGCTGCTGGTGGCAGATGAGCGACCCGACGGCGTACAGCAGACCACCGGCGATTCCCGAGAGCCGGCTCACGTAAGGCGCCAGCGCGAGACCGGCAGCCCAGGCCGGCACGGCGACCACGATCGCCGCTCCAAGACCCCGGTTGCGGGCGCTCATGGAACCTGTCTCCAAATGTAGCCGTCTAATGGCGTTAGGTCCCTGAACACTGTTAAATTCGACCCCATGGGCATCAAGGAACGTCAGGACCGCGAGAAGCAAGCCGTGCGGCAGTCCATCCTGGACGCCGCCAGGGACCTGTTCACCACCGAAGGCTATCGTAACGTCTCCATCCGCAAGATCGCTGAGCGGATCGAGTACAGCCCGGCCGCCATCTACAGCTACTTCGCGGGGAAGGACGACATCTACCTGGCCCTGGCCGAGGATGGGTTCCGGCTTCTCGACGAGAAGGTGAAGGCAGCCCGCGGCCTCGGGTCGCCGCTCGAGGAGGTCAGGGCCGGCTGGTGGGCTTTTTACGAGTTCTCGAAGGAACAGCCCGCGTATTTCGAGCTCATCTTCGTGGACCGGTCGGTCCCGAAGATCACCCAGGGATGGGAAGGCTTCGAGATTCTCCAGGCCCTGCTGACCGACGCCACCGAGGGACTCCAGCGTGCCGTGGATGCGGGTGAGCTCCCCCCGGCCGTGAATCCGTGCGCCGCCATGCACGTGCTGTGGGGCGCGCTGGTGGGGCCGTCGGTACTCGGCTTGTGCCAGCGACTCGCTCCCGGCGAGGACGCCGACCTGCTGGCCCGCGACGTGCTCGATTCGGTCCTGTCCGGGCTCAAGTCCGGCCGCCCACTCACCTTCAACCCCCGCGAGTGCTTTGTCGAAAGTCCGGTTGCGTCCGCTTCCGTCGGAGTTCCCGTCAATGAACCGTAGCATAGTCGTCCCTGCCGCCTTCGTTCTCTCCCTCGCCCTCATGCTCTCCGGATGCCAGTCTCCGGAAGCGACGGTGCAGGCCACGCCTGGCGCCGCCGAGCCGCCGCCCGCTGACGTCCCGGTCGTCACGGCCACGGTCGGGGACATCGAGTCGGCGCTCGAAATCTCTGGAACGCTGGCACCGCGCAGCCGGGTGCCGGTGAAGCCGCGGCTGCCTGGCGCACTGGATCGCGTGCTGGTGGAGATCGGTGACGCGGTCACCGCGGGCCAGGTGATCGCCACCATCGACCGGCGCGAGATCGACGCGCAGGCCGACGCCGCCATCGCCGCGGTGGCCGTGGCGAAGGCCGCGCTCGAGAGCGCAGAGGCCACGCTCGCCAACGCGGTGCTGGAGCGGGATCGCGCCCGGACGCTCTTCGAGAAGGGCGCACTGCCCCGGCAGCGCCTGGATGGAGCCGAGACCGCGCAGCGCGCCTCGGTCGCGCAGCGCGATCTGGCGGCGGCCAACCTCGCGCAGGCCGAGGCCGCCTTGCGCCGCGCTCGTGAAGTGCAGCGCGATGCCACCATCACCTCCCCTGTCACCGGCTTCATCGTCGAGCGCAACTACGACGCCGGCGCCATTCCCGGTGACCGGCCGGTGGTGGTCGTAGCGGACCTTCGCCAGATGAAGCTCGAGGCCGGCGTGTCGGAGCTGCAGGCGGGCCGGCTTCGCGTCGGCATGAAGGCGCGAGTGGACGTCCAGGCCCGGCCGGGCGAGTCGTTCGACGGCGAGCTGGCCGCCATCGCGCCCGAAGTCGACGAGCGCAACCGGCACTTCCGCATCGATGTCCGGGTTCCCAACGACGGGCGCGGGCTGCTCTCGGGGATGTACGCCACCGCGCGCATCGTGGAATCCACGGAAACGGGTGCCATCCTGGTGCCGCGCGAGGCCGTCACGACGCGCGACGGCAAGCGCATGGCCCTCAAGGTGCAGGACGGCTCGGTGACCCCCGTGCAGGTCATCGAGGGTCTCACGGACGGCACGCGCGTCCAGATTGTCGAGGGACTGCAGTCCGGCGACACCGTGGTCGCCGATGCCCGCCGCCAGCTCACGGCGGGTGCGAAGGTGCGCCCGGTGGCCGGCCGCTAGGCCCGCGGCCGCCGCCGGCGCCGCCCATTCCAGCATCAGTTCGAGTCGAAGGTCATGTGGATTTCTGACACGTCGATCAAGCGCCCCGTGTTCGCGACGATGGTGATTGCCAGCTTCATGGTGCTGGGCATCGTCTCGATGACACGCCTCGGCATCGACCTCTTTCCGGAGGTCAACTTCCCGTTCGTCAATGTCTCGGTGATCTACCCGGGCGCCGCGCCCGAGGAGGTCGAGACGCTGGTGACCAAGCCCATCGAGGACGCGGTCGCGGGCATCAACGGCGTCAAGCGGGTCATCTCCACGTCGACGGAGGGGTTCGCGCGCGTCGGCATCGAGCTCCGGCTCGAAGTGGACGCGCAGGCGGCCACGGCGGAGGTGCGGGAGAAGGTGGCGGCCATTCGCTACCGCCTGCCGCAGGAGATCGAGGACCCGACGATCGAGCGCTTCGACGTCGCGGCGCTACCCATCATGGTGTTCGCCGTCGGCTCGACGCAGCCGAGCGACGTGACGCGGCGGCAGGTGGAGGACGACCTGAAGCCCCTCCTCGAGCAGATCGACGGCGTCGCTGCGGTCCAGGTCAACGGCGGCGAGGTGCGGGAGATCCAGGTGAACCTCGACCCGCGCCGCCTCGAGGCCCTGAGCCTCCCGCTCTCCGAAGTGGCCGCGAAGCTGTCCGCCGAGAACCTCGACGTCCCCGGCGGGCAGGTGAAGCGCGACGGGCGGTCGGTCTCCCTGAGAACGAAGGGCGAGTTCCGCTCTGCGCGGGAGATCGAAGACGTCATCCTGCGGTCCGCCGGCGGCTCGCCGGTCCGCGTTCGCGACGTCGGCACCGTTGTCGACGGCTACGAGGAACGCGCGTCGACCACCCGGCTGGACGGCGCGGACGCCGTGTCGTTCGCCATTCGGAAGCAGTCCGGCGCCAATACGGTGGACATCGCGACGAAGGTCGAGGCGGCCCTGACCCGGCACGCCGGCAGCTTCCCCCAGCTGCAGATTCGCCCGGTCCACAGCGACGCCGACGGCATCCGCGAGAACGTCCGCGACGTGCGCGGCCACATCATCTTCGGCGGGCTGATGGCCGTCCTCATCATCTTCGTCTTCATGCGCGACTGGCGCTCCACGCTCATCTCGGCGCTGGCGCTGCCGACGTCGGTGATCGCGACGTTCTTCTTCATGTACGTCGTGGGCTTCACCATCAACATGATGACGCTGATGGCGCTGTCGCTGGTCATCGGCATCCTCATCGACGATGCCGTCGTGGTGCGCGAGAACATCTACCGCCACATGGAGCACGGCGAGGACCCGGTCACCGCGGCACAGAGGGGCACCTCGGAAATCGGCCTGGCCGTGATGGCCACCACCTTCACCATCCTCGCGGTCTTCCTGCCGGTCGGCTTCATGACGGGCATCGTGGGCCAGTTCTTCAAGTCCTTCGCCCTGACCATCGCGTTCGCGGTGGCGATGTCGCTGCTCGTGGCCTTCACGCTGGATCCGATGCTCTCGTCCCGGTTCGTACGCTACATCCCGCCCGAGGAGCGGACCAGGACGCGGCTGGGGCGCGTGCTCGAGAAGTGGGGCGATTTCTACGACCGCATCGACCGGAAGTACCACACCGTGCTTGGCTGGAGCATCCGGCGCCCGTGGGCCGTCGTGGCCGTTGCCACGCTGGTGTTCGTCGGCAGCATGTCCACGCTGGGCGTGATGGGCACGGAGTTCGTGCCGGTGGAGGATCGCGGCGAGTTCGTCGTGAACATCGAGGCGCCGCCGGGCACTTCGTTCGAACAGTCAGTCGCCTACGCCGCCGAGGTGGAGTCCGTCGTCCGCCAGGAGCCGGAGATCAGGCAGATCTTCACGACCGTGGGGGTCGAGGGCGATCCGCTCAGGACCAACCTGCGGATCAAGACCACCAAGAAGCACGAGCGCCAGCGAGGGCTTCAGGTGATCAAGTCCGAGATGCGTGAGCGCCTGCGGTCCGTCCCGCTCCTGAAGATGACGGTTGCGGATCCCGAGTTCATGCAGGGGGCCCCGTCCGAGGCGCCGCTCAACGTGTTCGTGCGCGGAGACGACATGGAGGCGCTGCAGCGGCTCAACGACGAGATCGTCGCGAAGGTGCGCGCCGTGCCGGGCGCCGTGGACGTGGACAGCACGCTCGAGAGCGGTCAGCCGGAAATGGTGGCCCTGGTCAACCGCGCGCTTGCGGCCGACCTCGGCTTCGACGTCGGCTCGGTGGCCATGCAGCTACGCGGCATGGTCGAGGGCGTTGTCCCGACGCGCCTGCGGGAGGGCGACAAGGAGTATGACATCCGCGTGCGCCTGGCCCCGGAGTTCCGCAACGACTTCCAGGCCATTGCCCGCACGCCGCTCTACTCCCCTACCGGCGCGGTCGTCCGCACGGCCGACATCGTCGGCATGGAGCCGGGGGTGGGCCCGACCAACATCCAGCGCGAGGCACGCCGGCGCCAGGCCAAGATCGGCATCGAGCTCGAGGGCCGCCCCCTGGGCGACGTCACCAATGACGTGGCACGCGTGATGCAAACAGTCCAGATGCCGCCGAACTTCGAGTGGGGGTTCGCCGGCGACGTCGAGCTCATGCAGGAATCGGCCGCGGCCATGGGCCTGGCCCTGCTGCTCGCGGTGGCCTTCATCTACATCGTCCTGGCGTCGCAGTTCGAGTCGTTCCTCGAACCGTTCCTCATCATGCTCTCGCTGCCGCTGGCCATCGTGGGCGCCCTGCTGGCCATCCTGTTCACGGGCAACAACCTCGGCATGCCGGCGATGATCGGGATGGTGATGCTGATGGGCCTGGTCACGAAGAACGCCATCCTGCTCATCGACCTGACGAACCAGTACGTGCGCGAGGGCCACACCGTGGAGGAGGCCATCCTCAAGGCTGGCCCCATCCGCCTGCGCCCGATCCTCATGACGACCATGGCCATGATCCTGGGCATGCTGCCGTCGGCGCTGGGACGGGGGGAGGGCGGTGAGTTCCGCGCGCCCATCTCCATCGCCACGATCGGCGGCCTCATCACGTCCACGGCGCTGACGCTCGTCGTCGTGCCGGTGGCCTACCTGCTGCTGGCGCGGCTCGTGGCACGCGTGAAGGCGCGCCGCGCACGGCCCGCTGCCAGACTCCACCCGGCGGCGCGCATCGCCGGCATCGTCCTCGCGCTCGCGCTGGTGGGCTGGTTCCTGTCGGCCACCAGCGCCTTCGCACAGGAGCGGAGGCAGCCTTCCCTGTCTGCGTCATCGGCGGCATCTGCGGCCCCTCTGTGGTCTGCGGCATCTGCGCCATCTGCGGCCCCTGCGTCATCTGCGGCGGCGGCGCAGTCTGCAGCCCCTCTGAGTCTGACGTTCGATCAGGCCCTCGAACGCGCGCTCACCGCCAACGAGAGCCTGAAGGCCGTGCAGGAACGGGTGCGCGAGAGCCAGGCTCGCGTGAGCGAGGCGAAGGCGAACTACCTGCCCCAGCTGAACCTCAGCTACCTCTACACGCCTTCGCAGAAGTTTCCGCTCATCCGGATCCCGGCCGGCGTGTTCGGGCCCAACGAGACGACCTTCCAGGCGGGCTTCACGCGGGAGAACATCATCGCCCTGGACCTGTCGCAGCCGCTCTACACGGGCGGGCGGCTGTCCAACGCCCACGCCATCCAGGAGTCGGGCCTCGACGCCAGCCGGCTCGAGCTCGAACGCGCACGACAGGACCTGCAGTACCGCGTCGTCGAGGCCTTCTACAACGCGCTGCTGAAGCAGCAGGGCATGGGTGTCGCCGACGAGCAGATCAGCCTGGCAGAGACCCAGCTCGACCTCGCCCGCGCCCGGTACGAAGCGGGCACGGTGGCGCGGCTGGACGTGCTGCAGGCCGAAGTGCAGCTGGCCAACGCCCGGGCGCGCCGCATCCAGATGAAGGCGGACGTCGACGTCGCGATCCAGGCCGTCCGGACCGTGCTGTCGCTCCCGCAGGGGCAGGCGCTCACCCTCGTGGGCACGCTCGACGAGGGCCGCGAGATTCCCGGCCGCGAGACACTGGACCTGGCGCTGCCCACGCGTCCGGACCTGCGCGCCTTCACCGCCCGGCGCGACCAGGCCGAGTACGCGTCGCGGCTCGCCGGCGGCGAGTGGAAGCCGAGCCTCGCCTTTCGCGGCAACCTCCAGTTCCAGGAGGACCGCTTCTCGAAGGCTTTCGGTTCGGACAACCAGAGCTACACGTTCGGCCTGGCCCTGCAGATGCCCCTGATGGCGTCGCCGGGAGCTTCGGCCCGCCGCAATGCCGCCGAGGCCCAGAAGCGGCAGGCCGAGCACGGCCTCACCGCGTCAACGGACCAGGCAAGGCTCGAGCTCGAAACGGCATGGACGACGCTCCAGGCCGCGGCCGAAGTGGTGTCAACGCAGCAGAAGGCGCTGGAACTGGCGCGCGAGAGCGTCCAGATCGCGCAGGTTTCCTACGAGAACGGTGTCATCACGTCGGCCGAGCTCAACGACGCGCAGGTCCGCCTCCTCGAGACCGAGTGGAACCTCCTGCAGGCGAAGTTCGCCAGGATCGTGGCCGCGGCGCGCGCCAAGGTGGCAGCTGGCGTGGAGTAGCGATCAGGGCGTCGCGATCGGAATCGGGAGTCGGACGGCGCGGATCGAAGCCGGGAATCGGGG
>CAZLBU010000024.1:14790-16807 GCA_964557815.1 uncultured Bifidobacteriaceae bacterium
CGAGCGTCGCAGGTCGTGGCGCGGCTCGTGGGAGCGCGCTCGACCGCCCACTCCCAACTCCCGACTCCCGACCGAGTCAGAGAGGCCCGAAGTGCTGCTCGTAGCGGGCCTTGAACTCCTCCCACGTGTAGGCGTGGTAGGTACCGCCCAGGTGCTCGAGCGCGTAGGTGGCGGCCACGCTCCCGAAGCGCGCGCAGACCTCGTAGCTGAGGCCCATCGCCAGCCCTTTCATGAAGCCGCCCCGGAACGCGTCTCCCACGCCCGTGGGATCCTCGATGCGATCCGGGGTCACGGCGGGCACGTCCACGGCGCCGCCGCGGGTATGGACCGTGCACCCGTGCTCACCCCTGGTCACGACGAGCAGCGGCACCTGCGCCAGCACGTCCTGTTCCCCCATTCCCGTCTTCTGCCGGATCAGCTCGAACTCGTAGTCGTTGCAGATCACCATGAACGCGCCGACGATGCCGTCCTTCAGCTGGTCACCCGCCATGCGGGCGCACTGCTGCCCGGGGTCCCAGATGTAGCGAATGCCCATCGTGCTGCACTCTTCCGCGTACTGCACCATCGCCCCCGGATCGTTCGGCGAGATGATGACCAGCGTGTCGGCGCCCAGCCCGTCCAGCCCGCGGAACGACAGCTCCGAGGCGTTGGCCATCGCGCCCGTGTAGAACGACGCGATCTGGTTGTTGTGCTCGTCGGTGCTGCAGAAGAAGGAGGCGCAGAACCTCCCGTCGACCACCCGCACCAGCGAGGTGTCGATGCCGGCCCCCTCCATCCAGTGCCGGTAGTCGGCGAAGTCCTGCCCCGCGGTGGCCATCAGCCGGGGGCGCTCCCCCAGCAGGGCGAGCGTGTAGGCGATGTTGGGGGCGCAGCCCCCGCGCCGCTTGTCCATCGAGTCCACGAGGAAACTGAGCGAGAGCCGGTCCATGTGCTCCGGGAGGAAGTGCTCGGTGAACCTCCCGGGAAAGGACATCAGGTAGTCGAACGCGATCGAGCCGGTGACTATGAGCGGCATGGTATCCATTGACGATGGCTGATTGGCAATTGACGATTCATCGGGTGATCGAGCGAATGTGGATTGGGGCATTCACCTGACGTACTTCCCGATGAGCGGCGCCAGGTCGCGCTTCACCGACTCGGGGATCGCGTCGGGCCGCGTGATGATGGCGTGTTTCAACGCCGAGTGTGCCGACACCCTCATGGTGACGTCGAGCCGCTCCACCACGCCGGCAATGACCTGCTGCGCGGTCTTCGCGTTGTGCGTCAGGTTGTCGATGATCATCTCCACCGTCACGGCGTCGTGCTCCGGGTGCCAGCAGTCGTAGTCGGTGACCAGCGCCATCGTGGAATAGGCGATCTCGGCCTCGCGGGCGAGCTTGGCCTCCTGCAGGTTCGTCATCCCGATGACATCCCCGCCCCACGAGCGGTAGAGCTCGGACTCCGCGAGGGTGGAGAACTGCGGCCCCTCCATGCAAACATAGGTGCCGCCCTCGTGCACGCGGACACCGAGGCCGCGCGCCACGTCGGCCGCCAGCGCGGACAGCGGCTCGCAGAACGGGTGCGAGAACCCCACGTGCGCCACGACGCCGTGGCCGAAGAACGTGCTGACGCGCCCGCGCGTGCGATCGATGAACTGGTCGGGGAACAGGATGTCCAGCGGGCGGTATCGCTCCTGCAGCGACCCGACCGCGCTGGCCGAGAGGATCCATTCGACGCCGAGCAGCTTGAACCCGTAGATGTTCGCGCGGTAGTTGAGCTCAGACGGCGACAGCCGATGACCGGCCCCGTGCCGCGCCAGGAACGCGACGCGCTTGCCGCGGAGCGTCCCGAGCACGTAGGGCCCGGAGGGATCCCCGAACGGCGTCGAGAGCAGCCGCTCGTCGCGGTCCGTCAGCTCCGCCATGTCGTACAACCCCGACCCGCCGATCACGCCAATCTGTGCTGACATGCGCTCCCCTAGATTGTGCTGTTCCGCATTAGTGTTGACACTTTGAGTCGTCGGGCCGCCGAGACGACA
>CAZLBU010000025.1:0-8775 GCA_964557815.1 uncultured Bifidobacteriaceae bacterium
CATCAACGCCTTCGCCATCCGGCTGCCGTCCCTGAAGGAACGCGCCATCGACATCCCGGTGCTGGCCAACCGGTTCCTCGCGCGCTACTGCGCGGCCAATGGCCTGCCGCTCGATGCCAAGCAGCTGTCCCCGGAGGCGGCCGAGCAGCTGGTGGCCTATCACTGGCCCGGCAACATCCGCGAACTGGAGAGCACGGTGTCGCGCGCGGCCCTCTCGGCGCCCGGCCGGCTGATCCGCCCCTCGGACATCGAGTTCCTGCACGCCCACGCGGCACCACCCCCCACGGCCGGCGGGACCACGCGGCTTCCGACCCTGCGGGATGCCGAGCGCGCCCATATCAGCCGCGTGCTCGAATCAGCCCACTGGAACAAGGTGGAAGCAGCCCGCATCCTCGATATCAGCCGGGGCACCCTTTACCGCAAGATCGAGGAGTTCGGTCTCGAGCCGTCGGAGCCGGTCGAGTCCCGGCGCAAGGCTGGACGGACGGAGGCCGGGAGGGCGACATAAAGTCATATATTGACTTGCAGAACAAACGCTCTCAGGCTTGCGCAGATCGGGCCTGCAGCCCACTTAACATGTTGATTTAACTGATATTTGACTCGATATCGCCAGGAATGTTGCGATATGACTCTAAGGTAATGTATTCTCCCAGCCACGAGATGCGCGCTCTCCCAGGTGCTGCCCGCGCGTACGTCGGCGCGATCATCGCGGTCGGCGCCGCGCTCCTCGTCTGGCTGGGTCCCCGTTCCACGTTCGACCGCCCGCTCCTCTTCGGTGTTCTTCTCCTGCTCTCGGGCCTGACCTCGGCCTTCAAGGTGAGCCTTCCCCTGGCACGGGGCGGATCCACGATGTCGGTGTCCTACGCGGTGGACTTCGCCGCGCTCCTGCTGCTGGGCCCCAACGAAACCATGCTCGTAGCCGTCACGAGCGCCTGGAGCCAGTGCACCTTCAGGATGAAGGCGAGGAACCCGGTCTACCGCACCCTCTTCAGCATGGCGTGCCTTGCCATCACGGTGCAGGCGGCCGGCTTTGCGTTCGAGCGCTCGGGCGGCGTGCCCGGCCTGCTGGACTTCACGGTGGCGGGCCTCGCGCGGCCGCTGGTGGCGGCGGCCACCACCTACTTCATCTTCAACACGTTCACCATCGCCATCGCCATCGCACTCACCACGCGCCAGTCGCTGGTGACCGTCTGGAACGAGAACTTCCTCTGGAGCGCGCCGAGCTACTTCGTGGGTGCCGGCGTGGCCGCCGCCGTGACGTGGGCCGTGATGACCTCGGGGTTGATGTACCTCGCCCTGCTGGGCCTGGCGCCTCTCTACCTCACCTATCGCACGTACAAGGTCTACCTCGGGCGCATCGAGGACGAGCGGCGCCACGTCGAGGCCATGGCGGACCTTCACCTGGCCACCATCGAAGCCCTGGCCCTGGCCATCGACGCCAAGGACCAGACGACGCAGACGCACATTCGCCGCGTCCAGGTGTATGCCACGGGGCTCGCACGGGGCCTGGGCATGCCCGAGTCCGAGATCCAGGGCGTGAAGACCGCCGCCCTGCTGCACGACATCGGCAAGCTGGCCGTCCCGGAGCACATCCTCTCGAAGCCCGGCCCCCTCACGCAGGAGGAGTTCCAGAAGATTCGCATCCATCCCCAGGTCGGCGCCGAGATCATCAGCGCGGTGCCCTTCCCCTATCCCGTGGCGCCGCTCATCCTGAGCCATCACGAGCGGTGGGACGGCAAGGGTTACCCGCAGGGATTGAAGGGGGACGAGATCCCGCTCGGCGCCCGCATCCTCACGGTGGTGGACTACTTCGACGCGCTCACGTCCGACCGGCCGTATCACAAGGCCATGACCCACGAGGCGGCGCTGCTCCTCCTCCAGCAGGAAGCCGGGCGCGCGCTCGACCCGAAAGTCGTCGATCTCTTCATCGAGAAGCTCCCCGAGATGGCGCGCGAGGCGCAGGTGCTCGAAGCCGCGCCGGGCCGCCGCCTCACGCTCGAGTCCACGTCCGATCTCGGGCGGCCGGCCGTCGGGTTCCTGCCCGACGGCACGGGCCGGGGCGGCACGGTCTTCGACGACATCGCGCTCGCGCACCGGGAGATCTACGCGCTCTACGAAATCGCCCAGACCATGGGCACGAGCCTCGGCGTGGCCGACACGATGGCCCTCATCGCCTCGAAGCTCACCAACCTCGTCCCGTTCTCGTCGTGCGCGCTCTTCCTCTACGACGAGCCGGACGACATGCTCCGCTGCCGGTTCGCCACCGGCGCCGAATCCGACGTCATCGGCACGATGGCCATTCGCGCCGGCCACGGGCTCACCGGCTGGGTCGCGCGCAACCGCCGGCCGCTGGTCAATGCCCGGCCGAGCGCCGACTTCGAGGCCTCCGGCCTCGGCCATTCCGTCACCTGGCTCAATTCCGCCCTGGTGGCGCCACTCGTCTTCAACGAGCGATTCATCGGCACGCTGGCCGTCTACCACACCGAGCCCGACTTCTACAGCGACGATCACCGGCGCCTGCTGGACCGCGTGTCGGAACAAGCCTCCGCGGTCATCCACAACTCCATCGTCTTCGAGCAGACGCAGGAAGACTCCCTCACCGACCCGCTGACGGGTCTTCCCAACACGCGGTTCATGTTCCTGCACCTCTCGCGCGAGCTGGCGCGGGCCGATCGCATGAAGTCGGAGGTCGCGCTGCTGGTGATGGACCTCGACAACTTCAAGGAAATCAACGACACCTTCGGGCACAACGTGGGCGACCGCGCGCTGCGCGAGGTGGCGCGGGTCCTGCGCGCGGGCATCCGGCCCTATGACATCTGCATCCGCTACGCGGGCGACGAGTTCGTGGTGGTGCTGGCCGGCTGCGGCGCGGAGGAGGCCGAGCGCAAGCGGGCGGAACTGCAGCGCGCCGTCGAGGAGATGGTCTTCGAGGTGAGGCCCGGGCGACGCGTGCCCGTCGGGGTGAGCGTCGGCGCGGCCATCTTCCCGCGGGACGGGGACGGCTACGAAGCCATCATGGCCACGGCCGACAGCCGGATGTACCGCGACAAGACCCGCCGCAAGCAACGGACCCAGGTGCGGGCCGCGGCCACCGGCACCGACGGAATCACGAGCGTGATCGTCTCTGGCGGGCCGGGCGGCGACATTTCGGACGTCGATATCCAGCGCGCCGGCTTCGGCGTGCTGTGATCGGGCGGGGCGCCCGTCCCTCTCCGGTCTGCCACGCGATGATCACGACCCTGAGCGTTCGCGAGATCGTCCACGCCACGCCCCGCACGCGCCTGCTCCGCCTCGACCTGGGCCCCGAGGGATTCCCGTTTCGCGCCGGCCAGGCCGTCATGGCGGGCCTGCACGGCTCACCACTGCGGAAACCGTACTCCATCGCCTCGGCTCCGCGGGAAGCCCTCCGCAACGGGTGCATCGACCTGCTGGTCCAGGTGGACGATGCCGGCGGGCCGGACCCGCATCTCGAGCTGGCGGCGCCGGGCGTCGGCGTGGACATCGAGGGGCCGTTCGGGCACTTCGCCCTTCCCAGGACCGGTCCGGGTGCGTCGCTGCTCCTGGTCGCAGGCGGCACCGGCATCGCGCCGCTGCGATCCATGCTCATCGACGCCCTCGACCAGCCGTCTCCGCCGCGCGTCGGGGTGGTCTACAGCGCGCGAGCGGTCGATGAGCTGGCCTATCGGGACGAGCTCGAGGCGCTGGCCGCAGCGGGGCGCATCACCCTGAGGATGACCGTGACCCGGGAGGAGAACGAGGCATGGCCGGGCCGCCGGGGCCGGATCGACCAGGCGTTGCTGGCCGAGGTGCTGCCGTCGCGCGATGCGGCCTGCCTGGTGTGCGGCCCACCCGCCCTGGTGAACGACATCAGGGCCTGCCTGCGCGGGCTCGGGATTCGCGACGAGGCCGTCGTCGTGGAGCGTTACGACGACTAGCGGGGCCTACATGCCGAGGACGTGATAGCCGGCATCGACCATCAGCACCTCGCCGGTGATGCCGCGCGCCCCGTCGCCCAGCAGGAACGCCGCCGCCGACCCGACTTCCGCCGTGTCGATGGCGCGCCTGAGCGGCGCCTTCTCGCGGACGACCCCCAGGATCGACGAGAAGCCGCCGATGCCCGCGGCTGCCAGCGTCTTCACCGGGCCGGCGGAGATGGCGTTGACGCGGATGCCGCCCGGGCCAAGGTCACTGGCCAGGTACCGCACGCTCGATTCGAGCGCGGCCTTGGCGACCCCCATGACGTTGTAGTTCGGAAAGACGCGATCGCTGCCGAGGAAGGACAGCGTGAGGATGCTGCCGCCGCCGCGCGCCTGCATGAGCGGCTGCGCCCCGCGGGCCAACGCGACGAGCGAGTAGGCGCTGATCTCCAGGGCGAGGCGGAAGCCCTCGCGCGAGGTCTGCACGAAGGCGCTGGTGAGCTCGCTGCGCTCGGCGAACGCCACGCCGTGCACCAGGAAGTCGAGCCCGCCGTGTTCCTGCTGGAGGCGTTCGAAGACGGCGGCGATGTCGGCGTCCTGCTGCACGTCGCACGGCAGGACCAGCGTGTCGGGGGCGAGCTGGGCCGCCAGCTCCTTCACGTGCTCCTCGAAACGTCCCTGGTAGGTGAGCACGACGCGCGCGCCCTCGGCCGCCACGGCCTGGGCGATGGCCCAGGCCAGCGAGCGATGGTTGGCCACGCCGACAATCAGCCCGACCTTGCCCTGCATCCGTCCGTCAGTTGCCATCGATCTCCCCGGGGGCGATCAGTGCTTCTTGCGCCGGCGCCGGCGCCCGCCCTGGCCGCCACCGTTCGTGTTGCCCTGCTCGCGCCCGAAGCGCATGGGCCCGCCGCCGTCCAGTGCCCCCGCGGGCCGCCGGCGAAACCGGCCGTGGCCGTGGCGCTTGCCGCGCGGAGGCGGCGGCTGGTGCATCGTGAATTCCGGGATGGCGCGGGCGGGAGGGGGCTGTCCCTCCGGCCGGGGGAGCTGGGCGCGAATCAGCGAGCGCCGGAACGGACGATCATCGGCATCCGGGGGCGACGGCGGCTCGGCCGACGTCTCCCCAGCGGAATCGGCCGCGGCCGGCGCCGCGGGCACTTCGGGGGCGCGGGCCTCGTTGTCGGACGGGGCCGGGGTGGCCAGGCGGCCCGCCGGTGCATCTGCGCTGTCCAGGACCTGCTTGAAAAGGGCTGCCGTCGACGGCTTCTTCCGCGGGGCGGGCACCCTGCCGTTCTTGAACTCGTGCTCGGCGTCGCACGAAACGCAGCGCGTGCGTTGAACTTCGTCCTCGACCATCGCGACAATGGCGTGGTCCGTGATGCGGCGCTCGCGCGGACAATAATCGTCCAGCACGTCGCCAGGCCGATACTGGCGTTGCTGCATGCAACTCCCCCGAAACAATTCCTAGATCACAGCCCGTCAGAGCACTTCAGCGCAGGGTGGGAAGCTCAGGCCTGAACGGTCGATACACCGCAGGGCGCAGGGCATAGAGAGTTTAGCAGACGCCGCCGCCCGCGGGCAAACCGCCTGGAGCGCGGCACCGTCGACGCCGCCGGTCGCCACCGCCGGAGCGTCGGCGGCCTTGACAGGTCCGCTACGGATTCAGCGGGTGACCAGCCACTCAGGCAGGCTCGTCCACGGCGTGCCGGTCGAGCCATTCCTTGAGATCGGCCAGCCGGGCGAGCACGGCCTCCGGGTGCGTGGACTGGGGCGTCCGGCGGGCGCGCACCGAGGCGGCCGCCGTCACCCGCCCTTTCACGTCCGCGGAGAACAGCGGGCTGAAGGCCTGCCACTCTTCCAGGTTCAGGGCTTCGATGTCCCGCCCGTCGGCGAGCAGCTGGCGCACCATCGCACCCACCACCTCGTGTGCCTGGCGGAACGGCATGCCCTTCGACACCAGGTAGTCCGCGACGTCGGTAGCCAGCAGCAGGCCGGAGGCCGCCCGGCCCGTCCGCTGGCCATGGAGCGACAGCTTGCCGATGACGGCGGCGACCGCGGCCAGCGACAGCGCGAGCGTGTCCTCGGCGTCGAAGAGCGGCTCCTTGTCCTCCTGGAGGTCCTTGTTGTACCCGGTCGGCAGCCCCTTCATCGTGATGAGCAGTCCCGTGAGGTGCCCGATGGCACGGCCCGTCTTCCCCCGCACCAGCTCCAGCGGGTCCGGGTTCTTCTTCTGGGGCATCATGCTGCTGCCCGTTGCGGACACGTCGGCCAGCTCGAAGAACCCGAACTCCTCGCTCGTGAAGAGGATGAAGTCCTCGGCGATCCGCGAGAGGTGGACCATGGCCAGCGACGTCGCGTAGAGGAACGTCGCCGCAAAGTCGCGGTCGGACGAGGCATCCATGCTGTTGGGCACCACCTTGTCGAAGCCCAGCCTCGCGGCGAGGGCCGCCGTGTCCACCGCGTAGCCGGTGCCTGCAATGGCGCCGGAGCCCAGGGGCAGCGCGTTGGCCTCTTGGCGGGCCTGTTCGAGCCGCTCGTGATCCCGCTTCAACGCCACGGCGTGGCTGAGGAGGTAGTGGGAGACCAGCACTGGCATCGCGCGGCGCAGGTGCGTGTAGGACGGCATGAGCGCGTCGCCGGCACGCTCGGCCTGGTCGACGAAGGCGGCAATGGCGGAACGCAGGCGGGCCTGCAGCAGCGGAATTCTCCGCCGGATGTAGAGCCGCAGGTCCACCGACACCTGCTCGTTGCGCGAGCGCCCGGTGTGCAGGCGCCGCCCGGCGTCGCCAATCCTGGCGACGAGCTGGCGCTCGACGAAGCTGTGGATGTCCTCGTCCGGGCCGTTCACCCAGGCCGGATCGCGGCGCCCCTGCGCGAGGATCTCGGTGAGGCCGTCGCGAATGGCCGCGGCGTCCTTCGCGTCCAGCACCCCGGCGGCGGCCAGGGCCTCCGCCCACGCCAGGCTGCCGGTCACATCGTCTTCGAAGAGCCGGCGATCGAAGGAGAACGAGATGCCGAAGTCGAAGGCGGCGGGATCCGGGGCGGCGTCGAAGCGGCCCGACCAGAGGTGCTGGGACATGGTGATGGTTGCGAAGTGAGAAGTGGGAAGTGGGTGCTCAGGCGGCGCTCGTCACCATCTTCGCGGCCGGTTGATCATACCGAACCAGGCCGCCAGGACAATGCGGTCCGTTCACCTATCGCGTCCCTTCGTGAGCGGCCAGGTGGTGCAGCCTCCTGGCGATGCTCTGCGCATTCCGGGCGTCGCGCGCGATCACGAGGATGGTGTCGTCGCCGGCAATGGTGCCCACGACGCCCGGGAGGCGCGCGCGGTCGAGCGCCACGCCCAGCAGCTGGGCCTGGCCGGCGCCGGTCCGCAGGACGATGAGCTGCTGCACGGGCTCGGCGCTGGCCATGTACTCGGCGACGGCTCTGGAGAGCGCCGACACCGCCATTGGGGCGGGCGGGGCCTCGGCGCCGGCGGGCTGGTAGGCGCCATCGGACGCGCGCTTCACCAGGCCGATCTCCTTGATGTCGCGCGAGAGGGTGGCCTGCGTGACGACGAAGCCGCGCGCGGCGAGCCGCCGGCGCAGCTGATCCTGGCTCCGGATGGCTTCTCGCTCGACGACGTCGCGGATCGCGGCCTGGCGGCGTGGCTTCATAAATATGCAGCGAACTGGAAGAGTATACATCGCGCGCCGACTCGCGCTCCCAAATCCGCGTTGACAGTCCGGCGCCTGCCTTGTATATCTATTCTCTTCCCGCGCGTTCCCCGCACGGCGCGGGCGGGACGCGAGAAGGACGACACGGCATGGCAGCAGACACGACGGAGGGCTCCATCCGCGCCGGCATCGCCGGCGCCACCGGCTACGCCGGCCAGGAACTGATTCGCCTGCTCGCCCGCCACCCGCACGCCACGCTCACCATCGCCACGGCCTCGCAGGCCACGAGCACGCCGCGCCGCCTGCCCGCGCTCGCGCGCATCTGGGACGGCGAGGTGCGCCCCCTGGACATGGCCGCCCTGGCCTCGTCCACCGACGTCGTGTTCCTGGCGCTGCCCGAAGCCGCCTCCGCGGAGCTCGCGCCGCAGCTGCTGGCCACCGGCGTCCGCGTCATCGACCTGTCGGGCGCCTTCCGCCTCCGGGACGCGGCCGTGCGCACGAAATGGTACCCGGCGACCGGCGCGCTTCCCGACGGGGTCGCCTATGGCCTCACGGAGTTCGAAGCGCCCGCGATCCGCGGGGCGCGGCTGCTCTCGAACCCGGGGTGCTACCCCACCGCTTCGCTCCTCGCCCTGCTCCCGCTGGCGCGGGCGGGCCTGCTGGCGCCCGGCGGGGACATCATCGTCGACGCCAAGTCGGGCATCTCCGGGGCCGGCAAGGCGCCCACCGACCGCACGCACTTCTGCGAGAACCACGGCAGCGTCGCCGCGTACGGCGTGTTCGGCCATCGCCACACGCCGGAGATGGAGCAGGCGCTCGGCCAGCGCGTCACCTTCGTGCCCCATCTGGTGCCGCTCGACCGCGGCATCCTGGCCAGCATCTACGCGCGGCTGGTCCCCGGCACGACGGCCGCGCAGGTCTCAGACGCGTTCGATCGCGCCTATGCAGCTGCGCCCTTCGTGCGCATCACCGGCGAGGCGCTGCCCGAGATCAAGCACGTGGCGCACACCAACTTCTGCGACGTCGGCTGGAAGGTGGACGAGGCGCACGCCCGCGTGTTCCTCGCGAGCGCCATCGACAACCTGGTGAAGGGCGCCGCGGGTCAGGCCATTCAGAACATGAACGTGATGTGCGGCCTCGACGAACGCACGGGACTGCTGTGACGCTGACCCTGCTGAAGCTCGGCGGCGAGCTGCTCG
>CAZLBU010000025.1:8785-12531 GCA_964557815.1 uncultured Bifidobacteriaceae bacterium
TGGCCGCCATGGGGCGCATGGTCGCCCGCGCGGCGGGCCCCCTCGCCATCGTCCACGGCGGCGGCCGCGAGATCGACGCCGCGCTGGCGGAGCTCGGCATCCCGAAACGCCAGGTGGACGGGCTGCGCGTCACCGATGCCCGAACGCTGGACGTCGTCGTGTCGGTGCTGGCCGGGACCGTGAACACGCGGTTCGTGGCCGCCATCAACGCGGCAGGCGGACGGGCGGTCGGCCTGACCGGCGCCGACGCTGGCGTGGCGCCCGTGAAGAAGGCGCCCCCGCACCACGCGACGAGCGGCGCAGTCGTGGACCTGGGGCTCGTCGGCGAGCCGGCACGTGCCGCCAGGCCCGCGCTGGTGACGACGCTGGTGGCCCGCGGCTTCGTGCCGGTCATCGCCTGTATCGGCGCGGCGAAGAACGGCCAGCTGTTCAACGTGAACGCCGACACCCTGGCGGGGAGCCTGGCCGCGCGGCTCGGTGCCACGCGCCTGGTCGTGGCCGGGGGAACGCCGGGCGTGCTCGACGAGGAAGGACTGACCATCCCGGCCCTCGGGCCGCGCGACATCCGGGCGCTGGTGAAGTCGGGCACCGCAAGCGCCGGCATGGTGGCCAAGCTCACGGCCTGCCAGGCCGCCGCCAGGGGCGGTGTGAAGGACGTGGCCATCGTGGACGGCCGCGACACGAAGGCGCTGGGAGCGTTCGTCGGGCGGCGGGCGCTCGACCGGACGCCATTTGCAGGAACGCGAATCACGCCATGACCACAACCCAGGACGTTCAGGCGCTCGAAGCTCGGCACGTGCTGCAGACCTACAAGCGGCAGCCAGTGGTGTTCGTTCGCGGCGATGGCACGAGGCTGTTCGACGCGGAGGGGCGGTCGTACCTCGACTTCCTGTCGGGCATCGGCGTCGTCGTGCTCGGGCACGCGCACCCCGGTCTGGCCGCCGCCATCGCCGACCAGGCGAAGACGCTCATCCAGACCTCGAACCTGTACTTCCATCCGCTCCAGGGCCAGCTGGCCGCGAGGCTCGCGGCCCTCTCGGGCCTGCAGCGCGCGTTCTTCTGCAACAGCGGCGCCGAAGCGGTCGAGGCCTGCCTGAAGTTCGCGCGGCGCTACTGGTTCTCGCAGGGCGTGAAGGACCGGACCGGGTTCGTCGCCCTCGAGCACGGGTTCTCCGGCCGCACGATGGGCGCTCTGTCGGTGACCTCGAATCCCGGGTACCGCGAGCCCTTCGAGCCGCTCATCCCCGGCGTGACGTTCGTCTCGCCGGACGACGTGGCGGCTCTCGAGGCGGCCGTGACGGACCGCACCGCGGCCATCATCGCAGAACCCATCCAGGGCGAGGGCGGCGTGCGCCCGCTCTCCCCGGAGTTTGCCGCCGCCATCGCACGCGTCACGAAGAACACCGGGACGCTGCTCATCGCGGACGAAATCCAGTGCGGGCTGGGGCGGACGGGCAGCGCCTTCCATTACCAGTCGTTCGGCTGGTCGCCCGATCTCGTGACGGTTGGCAAGGCCATCGGCTCCGGCGTGCCCGTCGGGGCCGCGCTGGTGGCCGAGCCGGTCGCCGGGAAGATCTTCGCGGGCGACCACGGCACGACCTACGGCGGGAATCTCCTCGCGATGCGCTCGGCGCTGTACGTGCTCGAGCAGCTGACCGGCACGACCGAGGCGCGGCCCTACGCCGGCGGCGGCCTCATCGCCCACGTGCGCGAGGTCGGCACGGTCTTCGGCCACCGCCTCGAGGGGCTCCGTTCGAGGCACCCCATCGTGCAGGGCGTGCGCGGCGCGGGCGTCATGCGTGGGCTCGAGCTCTCAATCGACGCACAGCCCGTCGTCGAGGGTGCGCTCAAGGCGGGGCTCATCGTCAACCGCACCGCCGAGCGGGTGGTGCGGATGCTGCCGCCCTTCACGGTGACGGTGGCGGAGATCGACGAAGCCGTGGGGATCCTCGATCGGGTCCTCTCGGACACGCAGGCGTGAGGCGGTGGTTCCATGCGCATTGATCGGATCGACGGGGGCGTAACCGCCCCGCAGGGGTTCCGCGCCGCGGGCCTGCACTGCGGCATCAAGGCCACCGGCAAGCCGGACCTGTCCCTCCTCGTGTCGGACCTGGCAGCAAGCGCCGCCGGGCTCTTCACCTTGAACCTGGCGAAGGCCGCGCCCGCGCTGGTCAGCCAGGACCACCTCTCGCGGAGTGGCGGGCAGGCCCGGGTCGTCATCACCAACAGCGGCTGCGCCAATGCCTGCACGGGGCCCCAGGGCATGGCCGACGCCCGCGAGATGGCGGCCCTGGCAGCAGAGGCGGCAGGCTGCGCCGTGGACCATGCCCTCGTCGCCTCGACGGGTGTCATCGGCGTCACCCTGAAGATGGACGCCATCCGCACGGGCGTGCCCAGAGCCGTCGCGGAGCTCAGCACGTCGGGCGGTGCGGACGCGGCGCGCGCCATCATGACGACGGACCCCTTTCCAAAGGACGCCGCGGTGCAGGTGACGACCGACGTGGGCGCGTTCCGCGTGGGCGGCATGGCCAAGGGGTCGGGCATGATCGAGCCGCGCATGGCCACGATGCTGGGCTATCTCACCACGGATGCGGCTGTCGACCCGGCCACCCTCCACCGCGCGCTGTCGGATGCCTGTCGGGACACGTTCAACGCCATCACCGTGGACGGCGAGCCCTCGACCAACGACTGCGTCTTTGCCCTGGCCAACGGCGCGAGCGGCGTCGTGATCGACGAGGCGCTGTATCCCGCGCTCTTCGAGGGCCTGCGCCAGGTCGCCCGGGAACTGGCGCTCGGGATCGTCAGGGGCGGCGAGGGCGCCACGAAGCTCATCGCGATCACCGCGAGCGGCGCGGCGACCGAGCCCGATGCGTGGACGGCCGCGCGCGCCATCGCGAACTCGCTGCTGGTGAAGACCGCGGTGCACGGCGCCGATCCGAACTGGGGCCGGCTGGTCGCCGCAGCCGGCCGGTCAGGCGCCGCGTTCGCGCTCGACCAGGCGCGCGTCCGGATCGGATCCCTCGTGTTGTTCGAGGGAGGTCGCCCGTTCGACGAGCGGGCCCCGCAGGCCGCGAGGTATCTCCAGGGCACCGATCTCGAGATCGAGGTCGATCTCGGCGCCGGCGGCGCACACCGCGCGACGGTGTGGACATGCGATCTCTCCGCGGAGTACGTGAAGATCAACGCGGAGTATCGCACGTAGGTTCACAGTACGGCGGTTCAATGGCACGCAACTTCCTGTCGATCCTCGATTTCACGCCGGCCGAGCTCCGCGAGACCATCGATCTCGCCATCAAGGTCAAGACCGACCGGCACCTCGGGCCGAAGGCCCCGACGGCCCAGGCGCTGGCGCGGAAGCACGTGGGGCTGCTGTTCGAGAAGCCGTCCCTCCGCACGCGCGTCACCTTCACCATCGGCGTGCGGGAGCTCGGCGGCGACATCGTGGAGATTCCCGCGGACGTGATGCACGCCGATCGGGAGCCGCTGCACGACGTGGCCCGGAACCTGGAGCGCTGGGTCGACGCCGCGGTCATCCGCACGTTCGGCCAGGACCGGCTGCTCGAGATCACCGAGGCCACGCCGGGCCTCTCCGTGATCAACGCCCTGTCGAACGAGGAGCACCCGTGCCAGGCCCTGGCCGATCTCCAGACGCTGGCCGAGCGGTGGAAGGGCGATCTCGAAGGCCGGCGCATCGCCTTCGTCGGGGACGGCAACAACGTCTGCACTTCCCTCGTCCACGCCGCCAT
>CAZLBU010000025.1:12541-13711 GCA_964557815.1 uncultured Bifidobacteriaceae bacterium
TTGATGCACGTCGCAACGCCGAAGGAGTACGCGCTGCCGGACGAGGTCGTGGATCAGGCCGCGGAGGTCTCGCAGCACGGGGCCGGCCTCACCGAGTTCACCGATCCGAAGGCGGCGGTGCGGGACGTCGATGCGGTCTACACGGACGTCTGGACGTCCATGGGGCAGGAGGTCGAGTACGCCGAGCGCAAGCGCAAGTTCTCGCGCTACCAGGTGAACGACGCCCTGATGGGCCTGGCGAAGCCGGGCGCCCTGTTCATGCACTGCCTGCCCGCACACCGGGGTGAAGAGGTCACCGACGAGGTGATCGAGTCGCCGGCCTCCGTCGTCTTCGACCAGGCCGAGAACCGCTTGCACGCGCAGAAGGCCATGCTGGTGACGATCCTCACCTAGCTACTTCCCCGGCGCTCCTGCCACACGGCGCGCGCGGATGAGCACCTGGATCTCGTCGGGCCGGTTGTTCTCGAAGTAGAGCCCCTGTCGCCCGTCCGCGTCCATTCGGATCGTTCCCGGAATCGAGCTCGCCACCGCCGTCCAGCCCGCCGGGAGCACGACCGTGTTCCGCGGTCGGCCGAACGCACGATCCCAGACGAGCTCATCTCCCTGCAGCTGATAGCGACTGGCGTCGGTGTAGGTCTCCGAGATACGCAGCCGCGTGGACTGCCCGGCCTTGATGGCCGGAAACGAGATCACGACCACCTCGCCGTCGGCCGACACGGGCTCGCCGGCGTCCAGCCCGCGCGCCTTCAACTCCGCGCCCGTCAGTGTCTCCACCTTCAGCGCCTCACCGGTGTCGAGATTCCGAGCCGACGGGTTCGAGACGCGGCTGCCCGGCCGCACGACATTGAAGTAGTGGGCAACGCCCGGCCGCGACTCGGTGTAGTCGTGGTAGAGGCTGAACGAGCTCGTCGCCGGGTCGTTCAGGAAATAGACGATCTCGCGATCCTGATGGGCCCGCTCCTGCAGCCGGGATGCCTGCGACCCGAGCCTCGTCGTCGTCGTCGTCTCGGCGCCGCGCGTCGTCGGAAGCGCCGGCTTGAACGGCGCCAGACCCGGCCGCGCCTTCACCACGAGCGGGGCGGCCGCCGCGCCGGTGTTCATGAAGCTGATCATCACCCGCCCGTCCGGCGTGGAGAGGACCTGCGAGGGCACGTTGCAGCTCACCAGGTG
>CAZLBU010000025.1:13721-16154 GCA_964557815.1 uncultured Bifidobacteriaceae bacterium
ACCCCGCCGGCAGGACGATGCTGTTACGGCGGATGCCGAGCGACCGGTCGAAGACGATGGTGTCGCCCTCGCGGTAGTAGCGCTTGTCGTCCGTGTAGGTCTTGTCGATGAGGACGCGGGCTTCGCCGTCCCTGGGCACTGGCCGCGCCAGATGGACTTTGATCCATTCGGCATCGAGATCGGCCGTTGGATGGCCCTCGGCCCGTGCCTGTGCCCCGGAGACGACCTCCCATTTGAGCGGCTGGCCCGTTGCCGAGTCGACGACACGCTCGTCGGTGGCGACACTCCCCTTCCGGATCACGTTGAAGAAGTAGGGTGCGCCGTCGGTCGTGGCCGTCACCTCGTAGAGGATCCGGAACTGACCGGTCCCGGGGGCGAGCAGCTCGTAGCGGGTGTAATCGTCCTCCTGCGTCTGGCGGACCGGCGCCTGCGCCCAGGCAGGCCCGGCAGACAACAGGGACAGGAGCGCGGCGAGAGCGAGTCTCATTCCGCGATGATAACGCCGCTGCTCAGTAGACGAGCGCGCCCGTCGCCTTGATCTGCCAGCTGGATCCGGCCTGCTCGACGACGCCCTGTGCCACGGCCTTCTTCCCTTTCGCCGTCACCGGAAACACGATGACCCCGTCGTCGACCTTGAGGCGCAGGGTCGGGCCGTCGGCCCGCCCCTCGGGCGCCAGCGTCATCCAGCACCCCTCATGGGTGCAGAGAACGAGACGCATGACGACTCCTGGTGCCGGCCCGGCCGGCCCTGATGCCGTGACGGATCCTGGCACGGCCGCATCTCAGAACCGGTAGCCGACCCGCAGCGACAGCGTGCGTGGCGCCGCCACCTCGATGGACGAGCCCACACTCGCGTTGACGAAGATCAACTCGTCCAGCAGGTTCTCGACGTTGAGCGCCACTGACGTGCGGTCGCCGAACCGGTAGAACAGGCCGGCATCGACGCGGGTGAATGCCGGCAGCACCAGCGGATCCGGCGCCGCGAACGTGCGGGCGCCGTTGCTGCCGAGGCGCTCGGCCTGCCACGCAATGCCGAGCGAGGCGCCCAGCCCCGTGAGGCGGCCGCGGGTCTGGGTGTAGCGCGACAGCACGCTCCACGACCAGACCGGCGACTTCTCCGCGCGCGACCCGGGAATCGCGAGCGTGGATGCCGCGCTGGCCGGCCCGGCCCCCGTGTAGATGGCGTCCAGGTAGCTGACCGAACCCTGAAACACCAGGCTCGGCACGGGTGTCACGTCGCCGCTCAGCTCGACGCCCCGGCTGCGCCGCGTGCCCGCGGCAATGAAATAGCGGTTGCCGTTCGGGTTGAAATCGCCCGCGCCCGACTGAACCAACGCATTGTCGATCTCGTTATGGAACACCGCCAGCGCCCATGACGCCCGGCGCAGGGCGCCCTTGACACCCGCTTCCGCGTTGATGCCGCGGGACGCACCGAAGGTTCCCGCCACGCCGCTGGCGTTCTCGGCCGATGGATCCACCGGGTTGTAGCTGGTCGAGTAGCTCGCGTACACCGACGTATCGCGCGTGGGACGGACCACAACCGAGGCATTGGGCATCACGCCGCTCGAGCGGCGGGGTGCGCTCGCCGCCAGCCGGTCGGCCCCGTAGCCCAGGCCCAGGGTGAACACCATTCGGCCGCCGGCGACCGTCGTCTGGTTCTGGACGTAACTGGTCCAGTAGGTCGCGTCGATCCGCGGGCCGAAGGCGATGGCCGGGTAATTCGGGACGAGCGGCGCGACCGCCACGCCGGTGTAGATGTTGATGGGCGACTGCGCGGCAGGGACGGGCCCCTGCGGAGACGTCTGGCGCGTGCTGGTCGCCCGTCCCGTGACGCCCGCCTGCACCAGCGACTGCCACTCGCCGCCCGTCTTGAACTCGAAAACG
Source organism: uncultured Bifidobacteriaceae bacterium (assembly GCA_964557815.1). Taxonomy (GTDB): domain Bacteria; phylum Acidobacteriota; class Vicinamibacteria; order Vicinamibacterales; family UBA2999; genus VFZN01. The sequence continues at coordinate 15,606 of CAZLBU010000025.1, forward strand.
CCGTTTGCATCGTAGTTGTGGTTCCTGCGCTCGGCACTGCTGCGAGCGTGGGTCCGGAGCAGGACGCTCGACGAGGCCAGCAGCGCGTTGTTCACGGCGGGTGTGAACTGGTCGATCTCGGTGTCGTTGCCGACGAAGCGGTAGGCCGCGGAGTACCGCAGGCGATCGGTCACGGCCCCCCGCAACTCGGCGCCGCCCTGCAGCACGTCGTCCACACCGCCGCCGGAGGAGAAGTTCACGGCGAGCGGCGAGAGATCGGAGGTGTTGATCGGCCCGCTCACGCCGTCGTTGGTGGACAACGACGTGGACGGCGAGGCCACGAGGCCCCCGCCCTGCGGGCGGTTGAAGCGGGTCCACATCACGATTGGCGTGAGTTGGTGGCGACCCGACCGGTCGAGCGCAATGCGGACTGAGCCGGACGCGTAGCGATTGCGATCCGTAACGCCGCTGGTGAAGTAGTCCATGTTCTCGGCGGTGAAGAGCGCGCGATAGGTCACGCGCCGCGTGCCCGGGACGGGTCCCGTCGAGTCGAAGTCGACGCCGCCCGAG
>CAZLBU010000026.1:0-5050 GCA_964557815.1 uncultured Bifidobacteriaceae bacterium
GAACAGGTGCGGGCAGGTGCGAACAGGTGCGGGCAGGTGCGAACAGGTGCAGACGCTCGTTGATGTCTTCCGGTCGCTCGAATCCCAGCGGGGCGAATTCGTCATCCACGACGATGGCTACCGCGTGCGGCGGTTCAGCTACGCGCAGGTGACCCGCGCCGCCCGCGGGTTCGCGGCGCGCCTGGCCGCCGCCGGGGTCTCACGCGGCGACCGGGTGCTCCTTTGGGGCGAGAACTGCGCGGAGTGGCTGGCCTGTTTCTGGGGCGCCACCATCAGCGGCGTCGTCGTCGTGCCCATCGACTACCGGTCACCCCGGGCCTTCGCCGAGAAGATCGCGGCCATCGTCCAGGCGCGCGTCGTGATCACGGGCGAGGACGCGGAAGGCCCCGAGCGCGGGGACTTGCACCCCGAGCGCCGGGACCTGCACCCGGAGCGCCGGGACCTGCACCCGGAGCGCCGGGACTTCAGTCCCGGCGTCCCCACCGCCGCCATTCCCCACTGGACGTTCCGCGACTTCGACTGGGAAGCCGACGGCCCGGTGCCCGGCGTGCCGATCACGCGCGACGACGTCGCGCAGATCGTCTACACGTCGGGCGCCACCGGCGAGCCCAAGGGCGTGGTCGTGCGCCACAAGAACATCATGGCCAACCTCGTGCCCGTGGCGCGCGAGGTGGCGAAGTACAAGCGATACGCGCGGCCGCTCCTGCCGCTCCGCTTCCTCAACCTGCTGCCGCTCAGCCACCTGTTCGGCCAGGCCCTGGCCACCACCATCCCGCCGCTCGTGGACGGGACGGTGGTCTTCATGCGCAGCTTCAACCCGCACGACATCGTGCAGCGCGTCCACGAGTGGCGCATCTCGATCATCGTGTGCGTGCCGAAGATCCTGGAGGTACTGCACGATCACGTGCTCCGCATCGACCCTGCCGCCGCCAGCCCCCCGACCGGGCTCCCGATGACCAGGCGCTGGTGGCGCTTCCGCGCCATCCACCGCACGTTCGGCCTGAAGTTCTGGGGCTTCATCGTCGGCGCGGCGCCGCTCGATCCCGAGCTCGAGTCGTACTGGAAGCGCCTCGGCTTCGTCGTCATCCAGGGGTACGGCCTCACCGAGACGGCGCCGATCGTCACGCTGAACCACCCGTTCAAGACGCGCACGGGATCCGTGGGCGAGCCGGTCCCGGGCGTCGAGGTGAGGATTGCCGAGGACGGCGAGATTCTCGTCCGCGGCGACAACGTCACCGAGGGGTACTACGAGCCACGACGGGAACCGGAAACAGGGATCCAGGAACCGGAGGAGCCACGCCGGGAGGGAGAAGGGCCGCCACGGGAGTCGGTCGGGCGGCTGCTGGACGCCGAGGGCTGGCTGCACACCGGCGACATTGGCGAGCTCGATGCCGAGGGGCGGCTCTTCATCCGCGGGCGGAAGAAGGAGATGATCGTCACGCCGGAGGGGCTCAACGTCTTCCCGGACGACGTGGAGCGGGAGATCGAAGCGGTGCCGGGCGTGGTGGAGGCAGCGGTGGTCGGGCACCGCGATGCGGGGCGGACGGAGGAGCGCGTGCACGCGGTGCTCGTGCTCGAGCCCGGCATGGACCCGGCGGCGGTGGTGGCCGCGGCCAACGCGCGGCTTGCCGATCACCAGCGGATCCGCGCCTTCTCCGCGTGGACGACCGGCCCGCTGCCGCGCACCGAGGGGACGCGGAAGCTGAAGCGCGGGGCCATCCGCCAGTGGGTGGAGACCGGGGCGCCGCCGCCAGGTGCCGTGCCGGGCGAAGGCATCGCCGGCGTGCTCGCCCGCTACGCCGCTGGCCGCGCGCTCGGCGACGACACGACGCTCGACGAGCTGGGCCTGAGCTCGCTCGAGCGCGTGGAGCTGATGGTGGCGCTCGAGGATCGCTTCCAGACGCGGCTGGACGAGACGAAGTTCGCCGGCGCGCGCACGGTGAGCGAGCTGAAGGCGCTCATCCAGGAAGCACCGGCCGAGGCGGTTGTCGAGGAACCGGTGGCGTTCCCGCGATGGAACCGGCGCCCGCTCGTCCGCTGGGTGCGGCGCCTCAGCCTGGCCACCTGGATCCTGCCCATCGCACGCCTCTTCGCGTGGGTGCGGGTGAGCGGGCGCGAGCACCTGGACGGCCTGCGCGGGCCGGTGGTGTTCGCCGCGAACCACCAGAGCCATCTCGACGTGCCGGTCATCATGGCGGCGCTGCCGGGCCGGTGGCGCGCGTGGGTGGCGCCGGCCATGGCGAAGGAGTTCTTCAAGGCGCATTTCTTCCCCGACGGTTTCACGAGGGGACAGGTGTTCGTGAACCGGCTGGAGTACTACCTGGCGTCGCTGTTCTTCGGCGCCTTTCCGCTGCCGCAACGCGAGGCCGGGGCGCGGCAGACGCTGCGCTACATCGGCGAGGTCACCGGGGACGGGTACTCCGTGCTGATCTTCCCCGAGGGCACGCGGTCCGAAACCGACGCCATCCTGCCGTTCCAGGGTGGCATCGGGATGATCGGCTCGCGCCTGCAGTTGCCGGTCGTGCCGGTCCGGCTGGAGGGCGTGAACCGCATCCTGCACCCGCGATGGCGGATGGCCCGCCCAGGGCGGTGCACCGTGACGTTCGGCGCACCGCTGCGTCTGGCGGGCGAGGACTACGCCGATCTGGCCCGCCAGGTGGAGGAAGCGGTTCGCCGTTTGCATGCGGCGCCCCCGGCGTGACACAATCAGTGGGTTACGAATGAGCAAAGACGACTTGATTGACATGCAGGGCACGGTGGTTGCCGTGCACAGCGGTGGTCTCTACCGCGTGCAGGTGGACGCCGGCCACGAGGTGCTGGCCCAGCTGAGTGGTCGGATGCGGCGGTTTCGCATCAAGGTGGTGCCTGGTGACCGCGTCACCGTGGGCATCTCCCCCTACGACCCGCAGCGGGGCATCATCACCTTCCGCGCCCGTTAGCTTCCGACACACGCACTTGAACTCACGTCCTGCACCCTCTCGACGCCCCCGTGGACGAGGCGCCGCCGGCCGCGGTCCGCGGCGCGGTGGCCGTCCCCCGGTTCCCCACGCGCCCTCCGCACCGGCTCCCGATTTGCCCTGGCATCTCGTGGACGCGAGCGCCGAGCCCATCCCGTTCGCCTCGCTGCACTTCGACAAACGCCTCGCCGCGGGGCTGGCGGACCTGGGTTTCGAGGGCACGCGTCCCGTGCAGGGCGCCGTCATCCCGCTCGCGCTGGCGGGGCACGACGTCGTGGCCTGCGCCGAGACGGGGACGGGCAAGACGCTGGCGTTCGCCGCGCCCATCCTCCAGCGGCTGCTGCTGGAGCAGCCGCACTACGGCGACCCGGCCCGCGAAGCCTACACGCGCGCGCTGATCCTCGCGCCCACGCGCGAGCTCGCCGTGCAGATCGAGGACACGCTGGTGGGCCTGACCTACCACGCGCCGTGCACGACGGCCCCCGTGTTCGGCGGCGTCGAGATGGGACCGCAGGAGCGTGCGCTCAAGGCCGGCGTGGACATCATCGTGGCCACGCCCGGGCGGCTGATGGATCACATGCGGCACGACGCGGTGGACTTGTTGCGCGTGCAGGTGCTGGTGCTGGACGAGGCGGACCGGATGATGGACATGGGCTTCTGGCCCGACGTCCAGCGCATCCTGTCAGCGCTGCCGCCCGAGCGGCAGACCCTGCTCTTCTCGGCCACGCTGCCCGGCGAGATCCTGCGGATGGCCACCGAGATGCTGCGCGCGCCGAGGTTCGTGCAGGTGGGCCAGCGCGGCGCGGCGCGCACCATCACCCACGAGATGCAGGCCGTGGAGGGCGGCGACAAGATCGACTGGCTGGCGAAGTTCATCCGGCACGACGCCACGGGCCCCGTGCTCGTGTTCGTCCGCATGAAGGTGGGCGCCGACCGGGTGGCGCGGCACCTGCAGGCGCGGGGCATCCGCGCGGCGGCGCTGCACGCCGATCGATCGCAGCAGGAACGGCTCCAGGCCGTGGAGGGGTTCCGCTCGGGCAAGCACCCGGTGCTGGTCGCCACCGACATCGCCGCCCGGGGGCTGGACATCGAGGGCATCGCGCACGTCGTCAACTACGAGGTCCCGGACACGCCCGACACCTACGTGCACCGCGTGGGCCGCACGGGCCGCGCCGGCGCCGCGGGCCACGCCATCACGCTGGTCTCCAGGGCGGAAGAACGCGCCTGGCGCGCCGTCGAGAATGCGGTGGGATTCCATGTCGTCGCCTGAGCTGACCGCTGCCGAACGCTTCCAGCTGTGCCGCTGGCGCCAGCCCGCGGAGAACGGGGTTCCCGAGCACTGCGGCCACCGCGACGTGCTGCCGATGGCCGGAACGACGGGCTTCAACGCCGACGCGTGGTGCGGGGACTGCCCCTACTTCAAGGCCAAGCGGGTCACGCGCAAGCGCGAGGAAGCGCCGGCCGATGACTATCGCTGGTAACTGTGAAACGCGCTCATTGACGATTGCCGATTGCCAATCGGCTGATTCATTGAGTGATTGGTGATTGCCCCATCCGCGCATTCGGATTAGCGATCGGGCGATTGAAGCATCGAGCCATTCGCGGGCGCCCGGATTCCCCAATGCCCCAATGCCCCAATCCCTCAATGCCCCAATCCCAATGCCCAATGCCCCAATCACCAATCACCCGATGAATCACCCGATCGTCAATCGGCAATCGTCAATGAGCAGCGGCCCGCCGCAGGTGCGGGCTAATCGGAGAACTCGCGGGCCAGCTCAATCCATTCGCCATGAGGGGCGAGGCGCTGGTAGGCGCGCCAGTGGGGGCGTGCGTCGGCCGAACGGCCCATCTTCTCGAGCGTGACCGCCAGGTAGAAATGCGCGTCGGCGTAGTTGGCGTTCAACCCGAGCGCCTCGCGGTAGCACGCCTCGGCGTCCAGGTACCGCCCGTGATCGTGGTGGATGTTCCCCAGGTTGAAGTAGGCCTCGAAGTACGTCGGCTCCAGGCCGATGGCGCGCTCGTAGAGCGCCTGCGCCTCGGCGAGCTCGTCCTTCGCGTACCGGATGTTGGCCAGGTTGATGAGGGCCGCCACG
>CAZLBU010000026.1:5060-16075 GCA_964557815.1 uncultured Bifidobacteriaceae bacterium
TAGGCCTGCGCCGCCTCCTCCATGTGCTGTGGCGTCCCGTCGTCGAGCAACGATCCCATCAGGAATGACTGCTCGGCGGAGCTGAGCGGCCGGTCGGGCGGGACGCCGGCGGGCGGGCCGGCGGACGGGGCCTGGTCATTCAGCCACGCCTCCATCTGGGTGCGCTGCGACATCTGGGGCCCGGTGTCCTGGCTCTGGGCCATGCGCCGGCGCGGGCCGAGCTCCACGATGCGCGCCTGGTGCGCCTCGATGCGGAAGTCGAACGTGAGCTGGCCCGAGCGCGCGGCCTGCATGTCGCGCAGCACCGAGCGGAAGGTGCCGCCCTGCTGGAGCGCCGAGTGGAGCTGTCGGAGCGTGGTGAGATCCGCGAAGCCATACCACGTGTCGGCGTTGTTCCTGAAGGCGGGCTTGATGAACCCCCACTTCTCGAGGTACCGCAGGTGGTCCTCGCGCAGCAGCGGGTACATCGCCAGCACGTCCTTCTGCCCGTAGTGCTGCGCGCGCAGGTCCTGCACGTCGGGCAGGCCCACGTGCCGGCAGAACTCCCGCTCGCCGATCACGCGCACGCGCCCGGGCTGCTCGGCGTTGATCTGCGCCGCACGCCGCAGCTTCTGGTTCCTGACGGTCGCATCGTGCGCCAGCGAGGCCAGGTCGGGCGCCCCTTCAGGATGGCTCTCCGCACCCACGACGAGCATCGTGGTCCTGAGCGTCACGTCCTCGTCGCAGGCGCCACCCAGACGCTCGACGAGCTGGGCCGCTTCCCTCCGGCCAAGCGACCACAGGCGGCCGGTGAAGACGACGGTCTCGCCACGAAGCGGCTCGGGCCGCGGGGCATCGAACGGGAGCTCTGACATTCCTGCAGGCCCACCATCGTTCAGTTTGCCCGCCATGTCAACGTTCTCCGTGGGCCGCGGGCTCTGAGGCCGTGTTCATTGATGATTGCCAATTGACGATTGAGCGATTCATTTCGCGATTGAGTGATTGCGCATTGCGTCATTGGATTGGGCGATTGTGGGATTGACGATCGAGACATTCGGGATGGCGCCGATGGGAGGCGTGTCGAACAGTCGGTGCCGACCGGCCGGTGGCTGGCGCCCGGCGTCGAGATGGCACAGCGCCCGAATTGGCCCAGAATGGTCCAATCACCACATCACACAGTCACCCAATCCCAATGCCCAATGCCCAATCGCTCAATCGCGAAATGAATCGCCCGATAGGCAATCGGCAATCATCAATGAGCAGGGCCGCATCTACATTCCCAGTGAAGCGGCCAATTCCCGAACGCTCTCGAACCGTGCGGCCGCACTCCCGGTCACGGCGCGGAGGATGGCGTCGCTGCACGCCGGCGGGATGTCTCCATTGAGAGACGACGGCGCAGCCGGCGTGGCCTGCAGCATCTGCCCGAGCAGCTCGGGCATCGACGGCGCCCGGTACGGCAACGAGCCGGTGGCCATCTCGTAGGCCAGCACGCCCATGGTGAAGACGTCGGCCCGCGCATCCGGCGCGCGGCCCATCAGGATCTCCGGCGCCACGTAGGGCAGCTCCTGCTCGCTCGCCTCGTGACCGCGCAGCTCCTGCTCGCGCATCGTCTTCAGCACGTCCTGCACCGAGCGGATGCCGGCGGAGGACATCACGATGCGCTCCCGGCCCTCCTCCGACGTCAGGCGGATCATGTCCGGGTTCACGCCCGCGATGAAGCCGCCGCGCCGGTGGAGTGCGGCGACGGCGTCGAGCGCCTGCGCCATCAGCTCCCGCGCGCGGGCCCACGGAAACGGCGCCTCCGCGGCCAGGGCCTGCCGGAGGCTCGCGCCGTCCACGAGGTCGGTGACGAGAAAGACGCTGCGGTCGTCCTCGCCGAAATCGCGGACCTGCAACAGGCTGGGATGCGCAACCTGCAGCGTGCGCGCTTCGAGCAGGAACCTGGCGCGGACCGCCTCCCAGTGCGGCTGCTCGTCGCGCTTCAGCACGCGGATGGCCACGGGCACGCCGAGCGCGCGGTGAAGCCCCCGGTAGACGAGGCTGCCCAGGCGTCCCCTCCCGAGGGGCGCGCCCAGCTCGTAGCGCGCGAGCAGGCCGGTGTCGGGCGCCGCAGCCGACGCCTGTCCTACGCCCGCGGCCGTCTCGAGGGCCGCGGCGAAATCGGTCACGCTCGCCCACCGCTCCGCGGGATCCTTCGCGAGCGCGCGCATCAGCACGTCGTCCACCGCAGGAGGCAGGTCGGCGCCGCGTTCGGTGGGCTTCACCGGCCGGACGGTCAGCACCTGGTTGAGCAGCGTGATGCGATCCTCGGCGTCGAAGGGCCTGACGCCGGTCAGCATCTCGTAGGTGATCACGCCGAGGGCGTAGATGTCGGCCGCCTCGGTGACGGGCTCACCCCGGATCTGCTCCGGTGCGGCGTAGGCCATCGTCCCGATGAAGAGGTTGGGGTCGGTCAGTCGCGTCGCATCGCTGGCCGACTTGATCACGGCCAGGCCGAAGTCGATGACCTTGTAGACCCGCTCGCCCGAGTCGTAGCGGTGGAGCACGATGTTGGCGGGCTTCAGATCCCGGTGCGTGATGCCCTGATCGTGGGCCAGCTGCAGCGCGGCGGCCACGGACGAGACGATGCCCGCCACACGGGCCGGCGGCATGGGCGCCTGGAGCGCGATCTCCTCCGCGAGGCTCGGGCCGCTCAGCAGCTCCATGACCATGTACGGCTGCCGGTGCGCGTCCACGCCGAAGTCCAGGATGCCGACGATGCCGGGATGGCGCAGCTGGGCGCAGGCACGGCTCTCGCGCAGGAACCGCTCGTGCAGCTCGGGCGGGGCCTGCTCGGCGCCCTGCATCACCTTGATGGCGACGTCGTCGCCGAGACGGAGCCGGCGCGCGCGGTAGACCTGCCCCATCCCGCCCGTGCCGAGGGGGCCGAGTATCTCGTAGCGGTCCTCTATTCGGGTACCTGGGGGCAACATGAGCCGGCCTCCATTATGACGCCGGCCGGCCGGAGCCCATTGGCGATTGCCAATTGACGATTGCGCGATTCATCGGGCGATTGAGCGATTGGGGCATTCGGGCATTCGGGCATTCGGATTGCGGGATTGAGCGATTGGCCATTGGGGCATTGGGGCATTGGGGCATTGGGGCATTGGCACATTGGAGCATTGGCGCGGACCCCATCGGCGCCATCCCGAATGCCTCGATCACCAATCACCCAATCGCCCAATCCAATGTCCAAATGACCAATCGCTCGATCGTCAATGAATCGCCCGATTGGCAATTGGCAATCAGCAATGGGCCGCGCTACACGTGAGCGAACCCCGCCTCGGCCTGGTCCAGGAGATGCTGGAACCACAGGTTGGACAGCTTCTCCTGCACGCTGTTCTGCCGCAGCCGGGCCTGCAGGTTCTGGAAGTCCACGCGGTCCAGTTCCTGGTCCTGGTTGTAGCAGGAGAAGATGAACTCCTCGCGCCCGGTGGCGGGGTCCACGTGCCGCTGCAGGCACTGCGCGCAGACCTCCTTCATCATGCACTGCATCGGCGAGTTGATGCTGCCGATGCCGACGTGATTCGGGTTCAGGTGCGGCTGCAGGACGCCGTGCCGCGCCAGGCGCACGGCGTTCATCATGCGATCCGAGCCGATGGCGATGATGCGCGTCACGTCCTTCAGCGCAACCTTCTGTTCGCCCAGCCGGCCTTCCGCGTAGGCGACCATCGCCTCGACGATGTTGCCGCGGAAGTGGGCGTCCTGCGGGCGGGCCGGCGTGATGGCCTGGCCGGTATCGGTGGCCCAGATCACCTGGTCGGTGGCGGCCTCGATGTCCTCGCGCTTGAAGAGATCCGCGCCGTTCTTGTAGCCGGCGAAGTAGATGACGCGGTTGCCCTGCGCCTTGAGCGCCCTGGCAATCGAGAAGAGCACGGCGTTGCCGAGACCGCCGCCGGCCAGCAGCACCGCGGACTTCTCCGGGATCTCCGTGGGCGTCCCCGTCGGCCCCATCACCACGACGGGCTCGCCCGGCTGCAGGTAGGCGCACAGACGGCTCGAGACGCCCATCTCGAGGGTAATGAGCGAGAGCAGGCCCTGCTCGCGGTCCACCCACGCGCCGGTGAGGGCGATGCCCTCCATCAGCATCGCCGCGACGTGATCCTCCACGTGCACGTGCGGACTCCGCCGCTCGAAGTTCTGCAGCCGGTAGAACTGCCCGGGGTGGAAGTGCCGCGCGGCGGCCGGCGCCTTCACGATCACTTCGACGATGGTCGGCGTCAGCCGGACCACGCGCTCCACCCGCGCCAGCAGCTGCTCGTCGAAGCGCGCGACCAGGCGGCGCCAGGCCTCCTCGCGCTCGGGCTGAGAGGCGGGATCGAGCCTCGCGAGATCGTCGGCGAAGAGCGCCACGACGTGCGGGTAACCGTCCTTGGCCGAGGCCATGGCCTTCACCACGTTGCCGTTGTAGCGCGGGTGGTTGTCGCCGTAGTAGGTCACGAACCGGCCGCCGGTGTCGTGCGAGGTGAAGAAGCCGGCCGCGTCGGGCTCGAGAGCGAAGGCGCCGTCCGGCCGCTTCACCGCGCGGAAGCACTGGAAGAAGCGCTGCTTCGCGTCCAGCGCGAACGTGCCGGGATGCTCCTTCTCGTAGGTCACGTTGGGCGAGGTGCCCGCGGCCACGAGCACGGTGCGCGCCGGCAACTCCACCGGTTCGTCGCCGTTCGGGCCGGGCCGCGTGAACACCATCGCCCGGACGTGGCCGAACTCGTCGGGCCGGGCCTCCACGGGGCTCATGTTCTCGGCGAACGCGATGCCCTCCTCGAGCGCCTTGGCCACCTCCTCGTGGTTGAGGCGGTAGGCCGGGGAATCCTGCAGCCGCTTGCGGTAGGCGAGCGTCACGCCGCCCCACCCGCGGATGAGCGTGATGAAATCCGGCGCCTCCCCGGCCGCCCTCGCGCGCGCCCGCTCGGCGCGGACCGCGCGGCCGTGCGCCAGGAACTCGTCGAGGATGCCCAGCTCCTCGGCGTCGTACATGCCGCGCACGCGCGGCTCGCCGAGGTCGGCCACGAGCGCCTCGTAGCGCGCCAGCGTCTTCTCCACCTGGATCGGGTAGTAAGCCATCAGCTCGGTGGCCGTGTCCACGCCGGTGAGGCCGCCGCCGATGACCACGGCGGGCAGCCGCGCCTGCAGGTTCGACAACGCGTCCTTCTTGAAGGCGCCGGTCAACTGCAGCGCCATCAGGAAGTCGCTGGCCTTGCGGATACCGCGAATCAGGTTGTTCCGGATGTCGATGATGGTGGGCCGCCCCGCGCCCGCCGCGATGGCCACGTGGTCGATGCCCTGCTGCCACGCCTCCTCGATGGGGAGGGCCCCGCCGAAGCGCACCCCGCCGTACACCTTGAACTTCCGCCGCCGCGCGAGCGTGAGGTGGATGAGCGTCAGGAAGTTCTTGTCCCACCGCACCGTGATGCCGTACTCCGACACGCCGCCGAACCCCTCGAGCACCCGCTCGTCTAGCGGGTGGTAGATCTCGCTCCACTGGCGGATGGGCCGCGGCGGGTGGCCGTGGGCGCCGACGATGTCGTCGGCCAGCGGCTCGATCTTGAGGCCGTCGATGGCCACGACGCCGAAGCCCTCGTTGAGCAGGTAGTGCGAGAGCGTGTAGCCCGCGGGGCCCAGCCCCACCACCAGCACGTTCTTCCCGTTGTAGGCAAGCGCGTGCGGGCGGCGGATGTTGAGCGGGTTCCACCGCGTGAGCAGGCCGTAGATCTCCACGCCGAACGGCAGCTTCAGCACGTCGGTCAGGACACCCGTCTCCGCCTGCGGGATGTTCACCGGCTCCTGCTTCTGGTAGATGCAGGCCTTCATGCAGTCGTTGCAGATGCGGTGGCCCGTGCCGGGGACCATCGGGTTGTCCACGGTGACGATGGCCAGCGCGCCGATGGCGTCGCCGCGCTTGCGCACCGCGTGCATCTCCGAGATCTTCTCGTCGAGCGGGCACCCGGCCAGCGCGATGCCCAGGGCGTTCCTCGTGACGACGCCCGCCTTGTCCCGGATCCCCTTCGAGCAGCTGTCCTTGTCGCGCTCGTGGCAGATGACGCAGTAGTGGATCTCGCTCAACGTCTCGCGGGGCGTGTAGCGCGGGTCGGTGAGGACGAACCCCTCGCGGCGCCTGAGCGTGTCGTCGGGCCCCGTGATGATCTCGGGGTGCGCGGGATCGGGCCGCGCGATCCGCACCAGGCGATCCACGTCCATCGTCTCGGGAAACCGGAAGACGACCCACTCGCGGTAGCGCGGATGGTGCAGGTGTGCCGCCGCCCACCGCTTCAGCTTGTCGATGTCGGCGGCGACGCCGGCCTTCGTGGCCTCGTCACCCGACGCCCGCGCGGCCTCCTCGCGGTCGAGCAGCATGCACCCCACGCGGGCCACGGCCTCCTCGGCCCCCGTCCTCGCGCTGGTGATGATCCCCTCGACGAAGGCATGGTCTTCCGCCGAGGCCTCGACGTGCGCGCCGCCCTTCAGCAGCGGCAGCGACCGGCGCTTCACGAAGTCGTTCTTGAACCGGAAGAGATCGTCGTACGCGCGCGTGGCCGCCGCCAGCTCCGCGGCCTCCGGCCCCACGGCGAACAGCTGCGCGACGAACCGGCTGACGTGCGGCGCCATCTGGACGACGAGATTGCCCCGTGCGACGGGCCCCAGCGACTCGGGTACCGCGCGGTACTGTTCCCACTCCCGCCACAGCTCGGGCTCGGCCGCCGCCACTTCGGAGGTGAACGCCCGGTAGAGGTCCGCCAGCCGGCCGGGATCGTGCAGGTCGGCAAACGTGAAGCCGGGAACGCCAAGCGGATCGGAGGCGGAGGCGAGCGGGGACATATCCCGCCAATTATATGCCTCTAGAACGGACGTTCAAATTCACTCCGCCCATGAATCTGGCCGGATCAATGTGGTTTGATTCTGAAGACGGTCTGGTACTCTACGGAGAGCCATGCTCGTCACCCTCAACGGCGAACCACGCGAGGTGCCAGGTCCCTTGACGGTCGCGGCGCTGCTCGCCCACCTCGACATCGACGCCCGGCGCGTGGCCGTGGAGGTGAACGAAACGGTCGTCAAGCGCGCCCGCTACGAGGACACGCCGGTGCAGCCCGACGACGTGATCGAGATCGTGAACTTCGTCGGGGGCGGGTAGATCGCACCTGCCGGCACCTGCCGGCACCTGTCGGCACCTGTCCGCACCTGTCGGCACCCGCCCGCACCTGTCGGCACCCGCCCGCACCCGGATACAATCCCCATATGTCCGACCCGTTCGTGATTGCCGGCCGCACGTTTCAATCCCGCCTCATCGTCGGGACCGGCAAGTACCCGACGCACCAGGTGATGCGCGACGCCCACGAGGCGTCGGGCGCCGAGATGGTCACCGTGGCGGTGCGCCGCGTGGACATCACGCGCAAGACCGAGTCGCTGCTCGACTACATCGACACGTCGACGATCTTCCTGCTGCCGAACACCGCCGCCTGCTACACCGCGGAGGAGGCCATCCGCACGGCGCGCCTCGGCCGGGAGGCCGGCATGTCCAACTGGGTGAAGCTCGAGGTCATCGGCGACGAGCAGACGCTCTTCCCCGACACCGCAGCGCTCGTCGAGGCCACGCGCGTGCTGGTGAAGGACGGCTTCGTCGTCCTGCCCTATACCAACGACGATCCGGTGGTGTGCCGCAAGCTCGAGGACGCGGGGGCCGCGGCGGTGATGCCGCTCGGCGCGCCCATCGGCTCGGGACTCGGCATCCAGAACCCGAACAACATCCGGATCATCCGCGAGCAGTCGAAGGTGCCGGTCATCGTGGACGCCGGCGTGGGGACCGCCTCGGACGCCGCTGTGGCGATGGAACTGGGGGCCGACGGGGTGCTCATGAATACCGCCATCGCCGGCGCGAAGGATCCGGTGGCCATGGCGCGTGCGATGAAGCTGGCCGTCGAGGCCGGGCGGCTGGCGTACCTGGCCGGCCGCATCCCGCGCAGGATGTACGCGACCGCGAGCAGCCCGCTCGAGGGGGTCGTCGGGCGGTGAAGGTCGTCCGCACCGTCTCCGAGCCCGACCTCGCCCGCCTGAAGCAGGCACGCCACGACGCGGATCGCCGCTACAACGAAGCCCTCACCGCGCTCGACGCCGCCATCCAGGCGCTGCCGGATCTGCCGGCGCGCCCGCCGGTGCCGGACGAGGCGCAGTTGCCGCCGCTCAACGAGCGCTGGGAGATCACGCGCGCGGTACCGCCGACGCCGGGCGGCTGGCGCGGGCGCATCGCGAACGTCGTGCTGGCGCTCATCCGGCCGGCGATCGACCAGCAGCAGGCCTTCAACTCGGCCCTCGTCGATCACCTCAACCGCAATGCCGCCCGGCAGCGCGCCGTTCCGGAGGTGCTCGGCGCCACACTGGACGTGCTCCGCCAGCACATCGACCTCGTCCTCCGCTTCGAATCGCGCCTCATCGTGTTCCTCCAGCAGCTGACGCCCTACGTGGACACCAAGGACTACGAGTTCCACGGGCTCGCGACGCGCATCACGGAGGACGTGGCCGAGGCCCACGATCAGCTGGCGCACACAGTCCGCGGCCTGGCCGCCGCCCTGAGCGGCGTGTCCGACGACGTGTTGAAGCGGTGGGAGCGGTACGAGGGGCTGCGCACCTCGCTCGCCACGATGCAGATGACGGTGCAGGCGCTGAAGCGCGAGCTGCCGGCAGGCGCGCCCGCACCCGTCAGCACCGGTCCGCACCCGCCCGCACCCGTCAGCACCCGCTCGCACCCGCCCGCACCTTCAACCACCCTCTCCTCCGACCGCCTGTCCAGCCACAAGTACGTCGCCTTCGAGGATCTGTTCCGCGGCGATCGCGCGCTCATCCGCGAGCGGCAGGAGGACTACGTCCGACTGTTCGCCGGGCGGCAGGACGTGCTGGACGTGGGCTGCGGGCGCGGCGAGTTCCTGCAGCTGCTGGCCGAGCGCGGCATCCGGGCGCGCGGCGTCGACGTGAACCATGAGATGGTGGAGCTGTGCGTGGCCTCGGGCCTTGACGTGAAGGAAGCCGACGCGCTCGGCTACCTGCGCGGCCTGGCTGACGGCGAACTCGGCGGCCTCATCGCGGCGCAGGTGGTCGAGCACCTCGAGCCCGACTACCTGCTGGCCTTCCTGGAGGAGGCGTTCCGCGTGCTGCGGCCGGGCTCGCCCATCGCGCTCGAGACGATCAACGTCGCGTCGTGGTCGGCGTTCTTCACGAGCTACATCCGCGATCTCACGCACGTTCGGCCCATCCATCCCGAGACGCTGAAGTTCGTGGTGACGGCTTCCGGCTTCCTCGACACGGAGATCCGGCTGAAGGCGCCGCTGCCCGAGAGCGAGAAGCTGCTGCCCTCGCCGCCCAGCGTGCGCGAGGTGAGCCTGGCCACGACCGGCGCCGAGGGACGAGGGCTCATCGGCCTGGCCGACGCCTTCGACCGCAACGTGGAGCGGCTGAACACGCAGCTCTACGCGCCGCTCGATTACGCGGTGGTGGCGTACAGACGCTGAACACGGATACCGACCGACGCTGATCGGGCGGGGCCGCAGATCCGCTCGGCCGCAGATGACGCAGATCAACATTCGGCCGCAGATGGGACGGATGTGACCAGGTCAACGGCGGGGCCAATGGGAACGGACAGGGATGCGCATGAAGCTCGAGCGGGACGTGATGCAGGGCTGCCGATGACCGCACGGAGCGCCTGGTGAACCCGGGCGGCGTCACGCGTGCCGTGGTGATGGGCTCGATGCTGCTTGCGGTGGGCGCGGGCCTCTGGCCCATGGCCGCGCAGCCGGGCCTGCTGGCGAGCCTCCTGGCGATCGTCGTCGGCACCGCCATCGCCGCGCGCTGGCGCTTTGCCGCCACCGCGACCCTCGTCCTCCTGTTCGCGTACGTCGCCTACGGCGTGGTCCGGCTCGTCGCCGGGCCCGCCACTGCGTCGATGCCCTTCTGGCTCGCGGCGTTCGCCGGGCTGGCCTTCGGCGGATCGTCCGCGAACGGATGGCACGCGCGGGACGGGTGGCGCATCCCGCTGGCGTGGTGGGCCACGGGCGTCGCCGTCACGTGGCCATTCGTCTTCGCCCGCGAGGTGAACTACGCGCTCCCCACCTCGCAGGCCGGCGGCCCCATCGTCACCACGGCGCTGCTGCAGATGGCGCTGGCGCTGTGGATGGACCGCATGCTCGCGGCGCCGGGTAGCGGCGCCGGCGAGCGCGAGCCGGCGCTGAGCCGGCCACGATGGACCGGGGCTCTGGCCACCGGCGCGGCCATCACGGCTGCGGCGGCGGTCTACCAGCGGGTCTTCGACCTGTCATGGGTGAGCGGCGAGCCGTGGGCCGCCCTGCGGCGGGCCGTCGGGCTGATGGGAGACGCCAACCCGATGGGCGTGGCCACCGCCCTGTGGGCGCCGATGGCGTGGACGATCATCGGCCCCCGCACCGGGGGGGCGGGGGCGGCGACACTGCTTGCGGCCCTGCTCTGGGGCGCTGCCTGGGTCTCGGGCGCACGCACGACGATCATCCTGATGGCGATCGGCGTCACGGGCCTGGTAATCAGCTGGGCCGTCGGCCGCGGGGCTTCGCGACGTGCGCTCGGGGCCGCGGGCCTGGCCGCCGGCGCACTCGGCCTCGCGCTGCTGACACTGGTCGCTCCGCGCGCCACGCCGGGCTCGCCGCTGGGTCGGCTGATCACCTTCACGCCGGAGGGTTCGCCGGCCGCCGTCGCGTACGAGATGTTGTGGCGACGGGACGGCTATGGGCTCGCCGCGGTCGCGGCCATTCGCGAGCACCCGTTCCTGGGGGTGGGCCTCGGGCGGTTCACGATCCTCTCGACGGCATACCACCAGCGCTTGACCGGCCGCGCGATTCCTCCCGACAACGCCCAGAACTTCTGGCGCCACACGCTGGCCGAGCAGGGCGTTCTGGGCCTGCTGCCGATCCTGTGGCTCACGGCGCTCACGCTGCGCGCCCTCGTTGCCCCGCTGTCATCGAGCGACACACTGCTGATGCGCGTGA
>CAZLBU010000027.1:0-6398 GCA_964557815.1 uncultured Bifidobacteriaceae bacterium
GCCGTGGGCCCGACGAGGGCCCCCAGCGCCATGCCGAGGATCAATCGTCTCACTTGTCACTTCTCACTTTCTCGACGGCCCACTGCCCGGAGCGCCAGACCTCCGGGCGCAGCACGACGAGCACGGTGAGCACCTCCAGTCGCCCGATCCACATCGCCAGCGTCAGCGTGACGCGGCTGACCGGATGCAGGTCGCCGAAGTGCGCCATGGGGCCCACCTGGTTGAAGCCCGGGCCGATATTGCCCAGGCACGCGATGGTCGCCGTCAGCCCCGTCATGATGTCGGCGCCCAGCGCGACCACGATGCCACAGCTGACGGAGAACACCAGCAGGTAGAAGAGGAAGAAGACGACGACCTCCTGCAGGATTGGCTCCGGCACGACGCGGCCGCCGAGCTTGACCGGCAGCACCGCGCGCGGGTGCAGTGTCCGCCGGAGGCTCTGCAGCGTGTAGCGCGCGAGCACGATGTGCCGCACCACCTTCGGGCCGCCGGAGGCCGAGCCGGCGCAGCCGCCGATGAACATGAGGACGAGCAGGACCATCTTCGCCTGCTCGCTCCACAGCTGAAAGTCCACGCTGGCGTAGCCGGTGGTCGTCAGGATGGAGAGCACCTGGAAGAGGGCCGTGCGCGAGGTCGTCATGACGTCCCCGCCCACGCCGAGCGCCAGCACCAGCAGCACGGTCGCCACGGCCACGACCGCCGTGTACGCGCGTAGCTCGTCATCCGCGGCGAGAACCCGGAAGTCGCGCCGGGCGAGGGCACGGTACTGCAGCGCGAAGTTGGCGCCGGCGATGAACATGAACACGATGATGATCCACTCGACGGCCGCGTTCTGGTAGCCGCCGACCGAGAGCGGATGCGGCGAGAAGCCGCCCGCCGCCAGCGTGGTCATCGCATGGCTCACCGAGTCGTAGAGCGGAAGGCCCGCCAGCGACAGCGCGATGACCTGCAGCAGCGTCAAGCCGGCGTACAGGCGCCAGAGGAGCGAGGCCGTCTTCCGAATCTGGGGGCTGACCTTCTCTTCGCTCGGGCCCGGGGCCTCGGCGAAGAAGAGTTCCCGGCCACCGATGGAGAGCCGTGGCAGCACCGCCACGAAGAGCGCGATCACGCCCATGCCCCCCAGCCACTGGGTCATCGATCGCCAGAAGAAGATGCCGCGCCCGAAGAGCGAGAAGTCGCGCAAGACCGTGGCCCCGGTCGTGGTGAGACCCGACATCGACTCGAACAGCGCGTCGATGGGCCCCACGCCGGCCCACACGTACGGGATGGCGGCGAGGTGCGCGATGAGGAGCCAGGACGCCGAGACGACCGTCAGGCCCTCGACGCGCCGCATGCGCTCGACGGATTCCTCGGCCGACATGCCCCCGGCGCGGCGCATCCCGTGGCCGAGTCCCAGCGTCACGACGGTCGCGAGGACGAACCCGAGGGCATCGTGGAACTCGCCATAGCCGACCGCGACGGCCGCCGGCACGAGGAACATCGCGCCGAACAGGCGAACGAGGACGCCGCAGAGGTGAACGACCAGGGAGTAGCGCATCGGTTCGAGCGGCGGACGGGGCGGGTCAGGGGCTCTCGCGGGTGAAGAACTGCCGCACGCGATCGGCTGCGTCCTGCGTGGAGAAGATCAGGATGCGATCGCCGGCCTGGATGACATCGTCGCCTCGAGGGACGATGGCGCGATCCCCGCGCAGGATCGCGGCGACGATGGCGTCCTCGGCCGTGCCGACGTCCTTCAGCGGCCGGGCGGCGAACGCCGGCGAGACGGTGACCTCGAAGACGCGCGCCTCGCCGTGCTCGACCACGGCCAGCAGGCTCGACGCACCGCCGGTGATCTGGTGCAGGATGGACGCGACGGCCGCGCCGCGCGCCGAGATCGCCACGTCGATGCCCACACGCTCGAAGAGGCGGAGGTTTGCCGGACGCCCGACCCGGGTGATGATCTTCGGCACGCCGAGCTGACGCCCCAGCAGCGACGCCAGCAGGTTGCGCTCGTCGTTGTCGATGACCGAGACCAGCACGTCGCTCCGGCCGACGTTCTCGGACTCGAGGAACTCGAGGTCCGTGCCGTCGCCGTTGAGGACGAGCGTTCGCGTGAGCGTCGCCGCCAGCATGGCACCGCGGTTCGCGTCACGCTCGAGGATGCGGAGATCCACCGAGGGAATGTGCTCCAGCCGCTGGGCCAGCTGCAGGCCGACGTCGCCGCCGCCGATGATGGTCACGTGCAGGCGCCCGCCCCCGCGCCCCGGGTGCACCAGCGTCTCGACCGCGTGCATCGCATCGGGCGTGCCCATGACGACGACCTTGTCGCCGGCCTCGAGCCGTGTCGTGCCCCGCGGGACGAAGATGCGGCCGCCGCGCTTGACGGCCACGATGAGCGATCCCCGGGGAAGGTGAAGCCCGCCGAGGGCTGCGGCCGTCAGTGGCGAATGCTCGTCCAGGCGATACTCGAGCAACCGGACCACGCCGCCCGCGAAGACTTCCGCGTCGATCGCTCCCGGCACCGTCACGATGCGCTCGATGTCGGCCGCCAGCTGCGCCTCTGGCCAGACGACGCGGTTGATGCCGAAAGCGGCTAAACCGCCGCCGTGCTCGGACGTGCCCAGGAACTCCGCGCGCGAGACGAGGCAGATGGTCTGGGGATGTCCCAGGCGGTTGGCCAGCGCGCAGGCGACGATGTTGACCTCGTCCAGCCCGGTGGCCGCCACGAAGAAATCGGCGCGTTCGACGCCGGCCCGGGTGAGCACCTCTTCGCTGGTCCCGCTCCCGACCAGGAATTCGACGTCCATCGCCTGGAAGACGTCGGCAACGTCGGGATCGTGATCGATGACGAAGACTTCGTGGCCGGCCGCGAGGGCCCGGGCGAGCGACGATCCGACCTGTCCGCCGCCCGCGATGACGATGCGCATGCGGGTGTCTGAAACTCAGCGGGGAGAGTAGCACGGCCATGCTCGCGGATGATGGAAGGCATAAGAAGACATTTGGTTGCAATTACGCTGGCCTTGTGTGAGCATTCGGCACCCGGGCGGCCGGGTTCAGCCTGAACCGGAATCGAGGCCGTTCACCGGCAATACTTTCAGCCAGTGCCTGCAGGAGAAGATGCGGATGAGCCGATGGTGTGCATGGGGATGGGGTGCGGTGATGGTGGCCGTGGTGTCGCTGGGCCTCCCCGCGTCGGCTGAACAGGCAACGCCGAGGGCCGCGGCGGCCAAGATGAAGAGCCCGGTGGCGTCCAGCGCCGCCTCCATCGCGACCGGCCAGCAGCTCTACCAGAAGTACTGCCGCTTCTGCCACGGCGCGACGGGCCGCGGTGACAGCCCTTCGGCCCCGAAGGACATGAAGCCCTCGAACCTCGCGGATGCCACCTGGGATCGCGGCTCCACCGACGGCGAGATCTTCGTCGTCATTCAGGAGGGCGCGGGCCCCGATTACAAGATGAAGGGGCTCAAGGGCAAGGTCAGCGAACAGGACACCTGGCACATCGTGAACTACGTCCGCAGCCTTGGCGGTGTCACGAAGTAGCCTCGCCGGCCGCCGGCTCGCGCTTCTTGCCCTGGTGGCCGCTGGCTGGGCGGCGGGAGTCGCCTGCAACGGAGCTGGCCGCGCGGAGCACCAGCAGGCCGCGCGCCTGGCGCAGCCGTCGCGCTGGGGCACGCCGTCGGTGTTCACCACCGCCCATCGCTCGGCGGGCGATGCGTTCCGAGCCTTCTTCGACCTCCGGCCAGACGACGTGGAGCAGCCCGTGGCCTTCAGCCACCAGCTGCACCTCGAGAAGGAGCTCGTCTGCACGGACTGCCACGAAGGCGTGGAACGCGGGCCGGTGGCCGGCCTCCCCAGCGTGAACACCTGCCTGATCTGCCATTCGCAGATCGCGACGGACCGCCCCATCATCCAGGAAATCACCGCGATGCAGGAGAAGGGCGTGGACCTCGCGTGGCGGCGGGTCTACGGCTACACGCGCGAGGCGCACGTGCGCTTCGAGCACGCGCCGCACATCCGGGCGGGCGTGGACTGCTCCACCTGCCACGGCGACATGAAGCAGCAGACCGTGGCCCGCCGCGTCGTGGAGATGGACATGGCGTTCTGCGTGAACTGCCACAAGGCGAAGCAGGCGTCGAACGACTGCCTGACGTGTCACTTCTGACGCGGCCTCGCCCTGGATGACACCCATGGATCGCCGACGGTTCCTCAAGGTCACCGCCATCACCGGCACCAGCGCCGCGCTGGCCAGCTGCGGCCATCCCGAGAACCAGATCATCCGGTTCGTGCCCGAGGAGGAGATCACCCCGGGCATCGCGGTGTGGAAGCCGAGCGTGTGCCCGCTGTGCAGCGCGGGCTGCGGCGTCATCGCCCGAGTCATGGACGGCGATGCCGAGGTGTTCCGGAACGGCCAGCCCGGCGTCACACGCATGGGCCTCGCGCGAAAGCTCGAAGGCGATCCAGCCCACGCGGTGAGCCAGGGGCGGCTCTGCGCGCGCGGACAGGCGGCCCTGCAGGTGACCTACCACCCCGATCGCATCACCACTCCGCTCAGGCGCACCGGCGAGCGCGGCAGCGGCGCATTCCAGGACGTGTCGTGGGACGAGGCACTCGGCGAGCTCGCCTCCCGCATCGATGCGCTCGTGGGCAGCGGCCAGGCCGGGGCCATCGCCTTCCTCGGCCGACCTCGTCGTGGTCACCGGCATTCGCTGGTGGCCGAGTTCCTCCGCGCCCTCGGCGCTCCAGCGCCTGTCTCGTTTGAGCTGTTCGACGACGGCGTGGCAAGGCACGCCAACGATCTGAGCTTTGGCCGCTACCAGTTGCCCACGCTTGATCTCTCGCGCACGCGCTACCTGATCAACTTCGGCGCCGACTTCCTCGGCACCTGGAACTCACCGGTCGCGCAGGGCGTGGCCTACGGCCGGATGCGCCAGGGGCAGCCGGGCGTGCGCGCCAAGTTCGTGCAGGTGGAGCCGCGCGTCTCGCAGACGGGCGCGAGCGCGGACGAGTGGGTCGCGGTCCGGCCTGGCACCGAAGGCATCGTCGCCCTGGGCCTTGCGCACGTGATCATGCGCGAAGGGCTGCGCCCGGCCGCGTCCGCCGGGAGGGCGGGCGCGCTCATGGACGGCTGGGCGAGCGGTCTTCCCCGGTTCACGCCGCAGGAGGTCGAGCAGCGCACGGGCGTGACGGCGGCCCGTCTCGAGCGGCTGGCGAAGGAATTCGTCACCTACGGCCCTTCCGTCGCCGTGATTGGCGGCGCGGCGCTCGCCCACGCCAACGGGGTGCAGCAGGCACTGGCCGTCAATGCGCTCAATGCGCTGGTCGGCAGTGTGGACGCGCCTGGCGGCATCTCGTTCACGCCGACCCCGACACCACCGGCACGGCCGGCGCGTTCACTCCGAGACCTGGTCAGCGCCTCCCCGCAGCTGCTCCTGCTCGACGAAGCCAACCCGGTGTTCGCGACGCCCGCGGCCGCCCGGGTGGGCGAGGCGCTTCGGAACATCCCGTTCATCGCCTCGTTCGGGTGCTTCATCGACGACACCAGCGTGCTGGCGGATCTCATCCTCCCGGATCACTCGTTCCTCGAATCGTGGACCGAGTCGTCGCCGGAATCCGGCGCGACGGAGGCGCTCAACATCACGGCGCCGCCGGCGATGCGCCCGCTCTACGCAACGCGCGCCATGCCGGACGTGCTGCTGGAGGTGAGCCGGCGGCTCAGCCGCCCCCTCGACCCGCCACTCCCCTGGCAGACCTTCGAAGAGGTCCTGCAGGCCCCGCCGGCCGCGGCGCCCGCAGCCTCCGCCCCCGCGCAGGGCGCCTCGCCCGTGACATGGGCCGACGCGCAGTTCGACGGCGATGCGGCCACCTATCCCTTCCACCTCCTGCCCTACGCCTCGCAGGCGCTGCACGACGGATCGCTGGCGCACCTGCCGTGGCTGCAGGAGCTGCCCGACCCGATGACCACTGCGATGTGGTGCTCGTGGGTGGAGATCAACGCGCACACGGCCGGACAGCTCGGCATCGCCCTGGGGGACATGGTGGAGATCACCTCCGCGCACGGTTCGGTGCGCGCCCCGGCCGTGATCTCGCCGGGCATCGGCCCTGATGCCGTCGCCATGCCGGTCGGTCAGGGCCACGAGACGTTCACGCGCTACGCGAGCGGGCGCGGCGCGAACCCGATCCGCCTCCTCGCGCCCGTCGAGGAACCGGCGACCGGCACACTGGCCTGGTCGGCCACTCGCGTGAAGCTCGCGAAGGTGGGCGGGCCCGATGGCAGCCTGGTGCTCTTTGCCGGCGCCACGCGCGAGCGTCCGGACCACCACGGAAGAGGCTGACGATGGCACATCGCTGGGGCATGGTCGTGGATCTGGACCGGTGCACGGGCTGCGAGGCCTGTGTGACCGCCTGCCACGCCGAGAACA
>CAZLBU010000027.1:6408-11098 GCA_964557815.1 uncultured Bifidobacteriaceae bacterium
AACATTCCCACCGTGGCTGCGGCCGAGGCCGCGCGCGGGCGGGCCATGCACTGGATTCGCGTGGAGCGCTACTGGGAGGGCGAGTTCCCCGAGGCACGCGTGCAGTTCCGGCCGGTGCTGTGCCAGCAGTGCGACAACGCGCCCTGCGAGGCCGTGTGCCCCACCTACGCCAGCCATCAGACGGACGAGGGCCTGAATGCGCAGGTTTACAACCGGTGCATCGGCACGCGCTACTGCGCGAACGCCTGCATGTACAACGTGCGGTTCTTCAACTTCTTCCACCCGCAGTGGGAGAAGCCGCTGCAACTGCAGCTGAACCCCGACGTCTCGCTGCGCGAGGCGGGCGTCATGGAGAAGTGCACGTTCTGCGTGCAGCGAATCAAGGCCGCCAAGTCCGAGGCCAAGGCCGAGGAGCGTGAGCTGGTGGACGGGGCCCTGCAACCGGCGTGCGCGCAGGCCTGCCCGGCCGGCGCGCTCGTCTTCGGCGACCTGAACGATCCCGAGAGCCGCGTGGCGCGGCTGTCGGAGTCGCCCCGTGGCTCGACGCTCCTCGAGGAGTACGGGGCCGAGCCCAAGATCACCTACCTCCAGCGGCAGGGGTGGCATGAACCGGACGCGCAATAACCCGCTGGCCGACGACCTGGTCCGTCCGCTGTTCCACACGTCCGTGTGGTTCTACGGCACCGTGCTCGTGCTGGCCACGGTGGTGCTCGCGGGCGCGGCGGCGTGGGGCTACCAGCTGTGGTACGGCATTGGCGTGGCGGGCATCAACTGGCCCGTGTTCTGGGGCTTCTACCTGACGAACTTCGTCTTCTGGATCGGCATCAGCCACGCGGGAACGCTCATCTCGGCCATTCTGCGTCTGGTGAACGCGCGCTGGCGCCGGCCCGTCACGCGCTGCGCCGAGGTCATCACCGTGTTCGCGCTGATGATCGGCGCCATGTTCCCCATCATCCACCTGGGCCGCCCCTGGCTGGCCTTCTGGCTGGCGCCGTACCCCAGCGCGCGCGAGATCTGGCCGAACTTCCGCTCGCCGCTCGAGTGGGACGTCTTCGCCATCAACACCTACCTCACCGGCAGCCTGATGTTCCTGCTGCTGCCGATGATTCCCGACTTCGCGCTGGTGCGCGACCGGTCCACAGGCTGGCGCAGGCGCATCTACGGGGCGCTCGCCCTGGGGTGGCAGGGCACCACCAAGCAGTGGCACCGCCTCGAGTCGGGGATGCAGATCATGGCCATCGCCATCATTCCGGTGGCGGTCTCCGTGCACACCATCGTGTCGTTCGACTTCTCGATGGCCACGGTGCCCATGTGGCACTCGACGATCTTCGGGCCCTACTTCGTGGCCGGGGCCATCTTCAGTGGCATCGCGGCGCTCATCGTCGCGATGGCGGCGCTCCGCAAGCTCCTCCACCTCGAGGCCTACCTGCATCCCGTCCACTTCGAGAACCTGGGCAAGCTCCTCCTCCTGATGAGCCTGCTCTGGGCCTACTTCGTCTTCGCCGAGCGGCTCACCGTCTGGTACGGGAACGAGCACTCCGAGATGGCGGTGTTCTGGGCGACGCAGCGGGGGGAGTACGCGCCGCTCTACTGGACCATGGTGGTCTGCAACTTCGTGATCCCGTTCCCGATCCTGGCGCTTCGGCAGCTCCGCACCATCGCCGGCACGGTCGTCGCTTCCTTCGCCGTCCTCATCGGGATGTGGCTGGAGCGGTTCCTCATCATCGTGCCGTCGCTGGCG
Organism: uncultured Bifidobacteriaceae bacterium; assembly: GCA_964557815.1. Classification (GTDB taxonomy): domain Bacteria; phylum Acidobacteriota; class Vicinamibacteria; order Vicinamibacterales; family UBA2999; genus VFZN01. Next base: position 8,150 of record CAZLBU010000027.1, read on the forward strand.
CACAAGCCGCTCTCCTACAGCTGGGGCCGCTACGCGCCGCAGCCCGTGGAGATCGTCATCATGATCGCGACCTTCGCGGCCATGATCCTGCTCTACATGCTCTTCTCGAAGTTCGTGCCCATCATCTCGATCTGGGAGATGAAGGTGGGCAACCAGGCGCACCCGCCGGTGGTCACCGAGTCGGAGGACGAGCTGGCCGGCCTGTGGAGGGCACGCCCGTGAAGGCCGTCTACGCGCTCTACCCGGACCCCGACGCCGCGCAGCAGGCCGTGAACGCTCTCCGCGCCGAGGGCGTCGCCGAGCGCGACATCGTCGTCATGTCGTCGGAGCCGTTCGAGGAGTACGAGTTCAGCCACCGCGACAAGGCCACGTGGCTGCACTGGATCGCGGGCGGAGGCGGGCTCCTGGGGATGATCGCGGGCTACCTGCTGACAAGCACCACGCAGCAGCTCTGGCCGCTGGTGACGAGCGGCATGCCCATCGTCTCCACCTGGCCGAACACCATCATCGTCTTCGAGATGACGATGCTCGGGGCCATCCTGGCAACCGTCATCGCGCTGCTCGTCACGGCCAGCCTGCCCAGCCGCCTGTCGCAGCTCTACGACAGCGCCGTGACGCAGGGCTACATCCTCGTCGGCGTCGACGGGCCGTCCGACGAACTGGCCGCGCGCCTCGACCGCACGCTGGCGGCGGTCGAGGGCGGGCAGGTGAAGACCATCGCGTGAGCGGTCAGTCCTCCTTCCAGGGGTTGTTGGCGAAGACGGCCACCTCGGGCCACAGCACGCGGCGCGGCATGTCGAGCGCCGCCATGATCGTGGCCGCGATGTCCTCGGCGTAGAGCTTGTTGGGGTTGTTGCGCCCCGTCCGCCCGCCCCAGTTGGTTTGGACTTCGGACGGGCACACCGAGATCACGCGGATGCCCAGCGGCCGGAGCTCGGCCTGCCAGCACTGGCTGATGCCTCGCACGGCCCACTTGCTCGCCGCGTAGGCGGTACCACGCGCGGCGCCTTTCATGCCCGACGTGGAGGCGATGTTGACGATGTCGCCATCGCCCTGCTGCGTCATGAGCGGCACGACGCGGTTGGAGATGTCGACCAGGCCGAAGACGTTGGTGTCGAACATTGTCTTCATGCGGTCCAGGTCCATCTCGCCAATCGCGGCCGCGTAGCCGAAGGCGGCGTTGTTGACGAGCACATCGATGCCGCCCATGCGGGCCTGGCAGGCCTCCACCGCCTTCTGGTTGTCGTCACCGCTCGAGACATCGAGGCGCAGCCCGTGGGCGCCGGTTGCCTGCGCGACCTGCTCGATGAGCCGCGCGTCCCGCCCCGTGAACACCACCTGGTGCCCGGCCTTCCGCGCCTGCGCCACGACCGCCGCGCCGATGCCCTGGCTGCCGCCCGTAATGAGAAACCGTCGTCCCGCCATCGTCCCTCCAGAAGTCCCCAGGCCCGTGTGGGGACAGTGTGGGGACAGTCCCTGTGACAATTGTCACAGGGACTGTCCCCGGTCCGCTGTGACAATGATTGTCCAACCGTGGCGACTCCCCGGACAGCGCGCGAGGGCTGGGGCGAGGAAACACGCAGAAAGGGGCGTCCAGGGAAGGGCACGCAACTTGCTCTAGACACTGACAGAGGTGGCCGATGGGAACGCTGAGAGAACTACTGGCCAGCGATCATCGACAGACGCTGGAGTTCTTCTTCCTGGGGTTGCGGGAAGTCTCGGACCCCAACGTGGACCGGCAGGAGCTGCTCTACAACGCGAGCGTCCTGGCCCACTTCGCGCAAGTGTCCACGCGGACGGGCGTGGACGTTCCGACACCGTCCACCCTCAGTGACGTCTTCGACCAGTTCGTCGTGGACACCAGCCTGCACGGCGACGGCGGGATGATGGAAACCGCCGGCGCGCAGTGCCTCCTGCTGGCGGGCTTCTTCGAGGACCAGATGCGGCGACGCCACAAGATCCGGTGGTACGCCGAGCTCGGCGCGGGCTTCTATCACCGCGCCGCTACCCACGAGTCGACGGCGCAGAAGGCGCGGCTGCTGGAAGGCATGGCGCAGCGGTTCGAGCCCTGGCGGCAGCGGCATGCGCACCTTGGACGGGAACTGCGCGACCAGGCGTACCTGCTCGCGCCCTACCCGTTTCCGCCCGACACGATCACCGAGTGACGGGCGTGGCCTGGCCCGGCCCCGCTACCCCGCCGCCGGCACGCTGAACAGCAGGCTGCAGCCGCCGCCTTCGTTCGCCCGCACTTCGAGGGTGCCGCCCTGCGCCAGGGCGATGCGGCGTGCAGCGGCCAGCAGCACGGCGCCGGCCGGGCCCGCGGGGTGCGCGGCCCAGTCGGCGTCGAAGAAGCGGGCGTGCGCCGAGGCCGGCACCCGAACCGCGGTCTGCATCACCTCGATGGTCCTCGACGCCGTGTCGTGTCGGGGCCCCAACCGGACGATCACCCGATTGGGGTCGGCGCGGCCATCCACGAGGCCCTGCATGGCGTGCACCAGCCCGCCAATCGCCGCGGTCAGCAGCCGCTCGTCCCCGAACACCTGGAAGGCGCCCTCGGGCACGTTGATGGAGGGCGCGCCGCCGGTCAGTCGCTGCTCCGGACCGAAGGCCGCCGCGACGCCGGCCAGCACCCTGGCCATGTCCACGAGGTCCAGCGCCGGCAGGGGCTCCTGCTGCAGCACGACCACCGCTTCAGCGAGCCAGCGCGCCCTGAGCGCCTCGGCACGCGCCAGTTCGACCGCCACGCGCTCCCGCAACGACTGGCCCCGTGCCGGGAGGGTGGCCAGCGCCTCGTGCACCGCCTCCACCGCCTGAACGATCGCGGCGGACACGGCGGCGCCGGGCACCGGCGGTCGCTCGCTCACCGGTTGGGCCTCGACACGCGGCAGCCGCGCCAGCGCTTCGACATAGTGAGGCTCGGCGCGCATGCGGTAGCTGGCCGGCAGCCCT
>CAZLBU010000027.1:11108-14014 GCA_964557815.1 uncultured Bifidobacteriaceae bacterium
CGAACGGGAGGCTGTGCCTCGGCATCGACCTGCTCATCGCGCGGACGGGAGCCGCCCGGGGTTCCCTCCGCCCGGCGGGACGGAGGCACATAAGGTGGTATGAAGACGCGGGAATCGGACAAGGGGGGAACCTCGCAACACGATTGAATCGATAGTCTAACGCATGCGCACGCGGCGTACCATGAGCGTATCGCCCGTGCCCGCCGTTCCGCCGTACCTGAAGCCGCTCGTCTCGAAGGACACCGCCGTCGCGGGCATCGCGCTCGTCGCCATTGCCGCGCACCTGACCATGCGGTACGGGCCGGGAGGCCCGTGGATGGCCCTCGGCCGCCCTGCGGAGCAGCTCCCCCTGCTCATCGCGCTGGGCCTGGGCGGGGTTCCGCTGGTCCTGGGGCTCCTGGGGCGCCTGGTCCGGTTCGACTTCAGCTCGGACCTGCTTGCCGGGATCTCCATCATCACCGCGGTGATCCTGGGCGAGTACCTGGCGGGCACGCTCGTCGTCCTGATGCTGTCCGGCGGCCAGGCCCTCGAGGCCTATGCGGTCCGGAGCGCGTCCTCCGCCCTCCACGCGCTGGCCCGACGCATGCCGACGCTGGCCCACCGGCGCCTGGACGGCGTCATGGCGGACGTGGCCCTGGACGAGGTGTCTCCCGGCGACGTGCTCGTCGTCTTCCCGCACGAGACCTGTCCCGTCGACGGCACCGTGATCGAGGGGCGCAGCACGATGGACGAGTCGTACCTCACCGGCGAGCCGTACGTGCTGTCCAAGGTCGTGGGCTCGTCGGTGCTCTCCGGGGCGGTCAACGGCGAGGGCGCGCTCACCATCCGCGCCGAGAAGCGGGCCGTGGACTCGCGCTACGCGAAGATCATGCAGGTGATGCGCGAGTCCGAGCAGCGCCGCCCGCAGCTCCGGCGCCTGGGCGATCAGCTGGGCGCCGTCTACACGCCGCTGGCGGTGGCCATCGCGGTGGCGGCCTGGGTGGCCAGCGGCGACCCGCTGCGCTTCCTTGCCGTGCTGGTGGTGGCCACGCCGTGCCCGCTGCTCATCGGCATCCCGGTGGCCATCATCGGCTCGGTCTCGCTCGCCGCCCGGCGCGGCATCGTCATCAGGGATCCCGCCATCCTCGAGAAGGTGGACACCTGCCGCACGGCCATCTTCGACAAGACGGGCACGCTCACCTACGGCAGGCCGAAGCTCACCGAGGTGGTCGTCGCCGAGGACATGACCCGTGAGGACGTTCTCGGCACGGTGGCCAGCCTCGAGCGATACTCGCGGCACCCGCTCGCCTCGGCGGTGATCGAGGCCGCCGACGAGGCACGGCTGGCCCCGCACGATGCGACCGAGGTGAGCGAGCGTCCGGGCCAGGGACTGCGCGGCGTCATCGGCGGCCGCACGGTCCTGGTCACCAGCCGCAACGTCCTCGCCCGGCTGCTGCCGGAGGCGGCCGCCGCCCTTCCGGCGATCTCGGGGGGCCTCGAGTGCGTCGTCCTGATCGACGGCCGATATGCGGCGACGTTTCGCTTCCGGGATGAGCCGCGCGCCGAGGGCAGGACCTTCGTGCAGCACCTGGACACGCGTCACGGGTTCACACGGGTGCTCCTGGTGTCGGGCGATCGCGAGAGCGAGGTCCGGTACCTGGCCGAGCGCGTCGGCATCAACGAGGTTCATGCGAGCCAGAGCCCCGATCAGAAGCTGGCGCTCGTGCGGCGCGAGACCGAGCGCGCCTGTACCGTTTTCGTCGGCGACGGCATCAACGACGCGCCGGCACTGACGGCGGCGACGGTGGGGATCGCGTTCGGCCAGGCGAGCGATGTCACGGCCGAAGCGGCCGGGGCCGTGGTGCTCGACAACGCCCTGGAACGCGTGGACGAGCTGTTCCATATCGGCCGCCGCATGCGGCGCATTGCGTTGCAGAGCGCGGTGGGAGGCATGGCACTCAGCGTGGTCGGCATGCTCGTCGCGGCGGCGGGCTACCTGCCGCCGGTGGCGGGCGCCGTCACGCAGGAAGTGATCGACGTGTTCGCGGTGCTCAACGCCCTGCGGGCCGCGTGGGCCCCGCCGGTCCTGCGCGACTATTGATCGCAAGCGCCTGCGTGATGAGATCGCGCGCTGGAGAGCCGCGTGGGCTACCGCACGCTGCAGACCGGGCAGAAGCTGCCGATGGCGTTCGGGTCCTGGTGGCGTTCGCCACCAACATCAAGCCCGCGGAGCTCGTAGACGAGGCATTCCTCCGCTGCATCCTGCCGGCAGCGCGGCATCGAGGACGACGAGACGCTGCAACCCGGGCGTCCGCGACTTCGAGTCGAGCGCCCTCTCCAGCTGGGACACGAGCCACGGCCCCGTCCGCTCCATCCGCCGCCCGCTGGGCGCACCGGCGTCGGGCGCGTCCACCTGGAAGTGCGGCACGTCGAGTCAGCGCGTGGGGACGCGCAGGACGTATGGCACGGCGCGGCCGTCTCGCGTGGCCGGCCGGAACCGCCAGGCCTTGGCTGCCGCCACGATCATGCGGTCGTTGAGGGACGGGGCCGCCGCGTCCAGCTGGACCTGCCGGACCCGCCCCTGTGCGTCGATGACGAGCTCGAGCACTGACGCGCCGCTCCCGCCATCCGCCCTTGGTGCGGTCGGCAGCTGGGGTTGCAGCAGCTCGGGTGGCTCGACATCGAGGTCAGTCGACGAGTACGTCTGCTGCTCGGCGCCCGCGGGTTCCTGGGTGTCCGTTAGGGCCCGGTCCGGGGGGAACGCGTGCACCGACACGTCTTCGAACGACGAGGCGGGTGCGATCGACGCCGCGGCGACTGGTGCGGGCACGTTCGTCCCTGGCCGCGCACCTGGAGCCAGGGAAGGGGGCGTCTGCTCCGCAGTCGGGGGCGCGTCAGCGACCAGCGGCCGCCCAACCCCACCAATG
>CAZLBU010000027.1:14108-16034 GCA_964557815.1 uncultured Bifidobacteriaceae bacterium
GCACCGGCATCCGCGGCCGCACACGCACCAGCGGCGGGCTCGCGTGGCGGGGCGGTGCCGGGGGGGCCTCCTGCTGGTGCTCGGCGGCCAGCCCGCGCTGGGCCAGCCGCGCGATCTCGGCTTCGGGATGAGGGCTCGCGAAATAGCGCAGGTCCACGTGAGCCTGCTGCTCGGCATCCCGCTCCGAGGGGAAACTCGCGAGCGCGTCGTCCGCCGTCGCCGCCAGGGCGCGCAGTTGCTTCGGCGCCGCTTGTCCCTCGAGCAGTGACCTCAGCAGCTGAAGCGACGACAACGCGCTCCCCATGGACGGAGCGGCGCACGGCACCAGGTGCACGTGCCCATCGCTGGTGACGCGGCACTGCTCGAGCGTGATCGGTGTGGCGTCGGCCGCGGAGCGCACCTCCGCGGCGATGGCCAAGGCCACAGCCTCTTGCCAGGCGATGGGAATTCGGAGCTGGAGCAGGCGTGCGACCGAGAGAGACGTCGCGGCCATGTGGTGGGCGCCTATCGCCTTCGGATCACCCGCACCGTGACGTCGAACGCCCCCTCGTTGTCGGACAACTCGTCGTCGTTCACGGCGAGGAAGAGCTCCCCGACGCCGTCCATGGGCAGCGCCTGCGTCATGTTGCCGATACCGAACGGCGCGCCGGCCGTACCGATCCGGCCGATGAGGGCGCCCGCCAGCAGTTGTGGGGCAGGCGCCTTTTCCGCGCGGCGTCCACGCAGGGAGCCGGCCGTGCTGGCTCGATCCTCCGCGTCCGCCGAGAGGCGGACCTCGCCGGAGGCCGCAAACTGCACGCTGTCACCCTTGTTGATGAAGACCCCCGTCGGAACCCACCGCGCCGTGGCTCGCACACGGACGGCGCCGGGCGGGACCGGCGCTTCGACGGTCGGCGCCGGGTAGTTGCCGAAGTAGAGGCGGCGGACCTCGGACATGCGGGCCCGGCGCTCGGCGCCCGTCGTCGGCTGGAACGAGACGACGCGGGGCTCGTTGGGCGTGTCCGAGCCTTCGCCCCCCTCGATGTTGAGCAGGCGCCCGCGCAGCACTTCACCGCTGGTGAGCACGAGCACGTGGTCGCTGCCACGCGCGGCCTCGGTCTCGGCTGCCGGCAGGTTCTGCGCGGCGCCGCCGACTTCGAACATCAGCACGTCGGTCAATGGCACGATGCGCTGGTCGTTCTGGCTGACGCGCACGTAGATGCGGTTGTTCGGGCGGTTCCAGGCCTCGAACCGCCCCGTGAACCGGGTGTTGTCGCGCTTGACGACGGTCACCTGCTCCTGGGCGACGGCAGGCGCGGTCGCCAGCGCGACGAGGGCGACGGCGACGAGCGGCTGGATGCGCATGGAAGGAACTCTATCAGAGCCCTCCGGTGTCCGGACCCCGCGGCTGCACACTGATCACAATTCCGTTCGCCTAGCTGCGCATGAATCCGAGGTCCGGCGATGCGAAATTGGGCAGATTCGGGAAGGCCCACGCCAGCTCGGTCGGCGTGGCGCCGAACCAGCGCCCCAGCGTGGCGCCGTACTGGACCGTCCCGATCGTCGGGAGCCAGACGCCGCGATTCGACACGTCGTGAGGCCCGCTCAACTCGAAGTTGGGCATCGATCCGATGATGCCGCCCCGCACGGCGCCGCCGAGCACGATCTGGTGGCTGCCCCACGCGTGGTCGGTGCCGGTGCCGTTGGTCTGCGTCGTGCGGTTGAACTCCGACTGCGTGAACGTGGTGACATTGCCCGCCAGCCCCAGGTCGAGCGTTGCGTAGGCGAACGCGGACAGCGACTGCGACAGGTCGCGCAGGAGGTTGGCATGGGTGCCCAGCTGGGCGCTGTGGGTGTCGAAGCCGCCGCTCGAGCAGAAGAACACCTGGCGACCCGGCCCGAGCTGGGAGCGCACGCGAATGAGGCGCGCCACTTCGCGGAGCTGGT
>CAZLBU010000028.1:0-4015 GCA_964557815.1 uncultured Bifidobacteriaceae bacterium
GCCGGCACCACCCTGTACGCCATCGCTGGCTCGGACAGTCCCCTCCAGGCCATCGATCTCGCGACCGGCCAGCCCAAACCGGGCTGGGGCAATCCGGCCCTCACCGTGAACGACCTCGAGGTCGCCGGCGAGCGCGTGTTCGTGGCAGGCCAGGGGATGGGGCGCCTGGGCGTGTTCGCGTTGGCTGAAGCCACGGGCGCGCTGGTCGAGGTGTTCGCGCCGCCGCTCGCCGCGTCTCCCGGGTCCACGCTCGGCGTGCAGCGCCTGGCGGTTGTCGGGTCGCGGCTGTTCCTGCGCGGCCGGACGGTGCGGGCGCTGGACGGAGACGAGCGCTACCTCCTGGCGGCAGTGGACACCGCAACCGGTGCGGCCGATGCCTGGGCGCCGATGGTGTTCGCGCAGACCACCCAGTCGATCGACCTCGTGCCCAACGGCGACGCGCTGTATATCGGGCGCGTGCTCGGCGCTCAGCTGTTTCGACGCTCGCACCTGGCGGCGGTGGACATCATCAGCGGCGAGGTGCTGCCCTTCAATCCGGGCAGCGGCGGGAGTGTGCCGCCAATTCCGCCGGTCACGGCCCTGGCCGTGAACGGCCAGTACCTGTTCGCTGGCACGTCCGAGAGCCAGATCCGCCGCGTCGCGCTCACCACGGGGCTCGCGGATACGTGGGGCGTGCTGGCGAGCGCCACGGGATTCGCTCACGGTCACGTGGCTGCGCTCGCGGTCACCTCCACCACGCTCTACGCCGGCGGGTTCTTCGACGGTGTGGCGACCTCCGCCCAGCCGCAGCCTGTGGCACGGGGCCACGGGCTGGCGGTGGACATCGCCACCGCGCAGGTGGCCGCGTGGAACCCCGCCATCGCCAGCCCGGCCACCGACCCCCGCGTCGAGCCGCGGCCGGTCCAGGCGATTGCCATCACGGGCGGCGCGATCGCCATTGGCGGCAACTTCACCTCGGTGAGCGGCCAGCCGCGGGCGGGACTCGCGATCGTCGATGGCGCGACCGCGGAAGCCATGTTGCCGTCAATCACGCTTCCGGCGGGCGGCGTTGTGCTCGACATCGCGGCGGACGGCGCGAATGCCTACTACGTGGGCGTCAGCGGCGACTCGGACCGCCTGATCGGCCGGGCGGACGTGGCGGCCGGATTGATTGCGGAATGGATCGTCCCCGCGATTCCCGCGGGACAGGATCCGGCGTCGCACGCGGCCTATCTCGACGGGCTCGTCTACTCCGGCCCGGCGTGGGACGTCACCACGGCCGCGCCTGTCGGGACGGCGGCGCGTTGGCGGCATCCAGCCGCCGTGGGCATCGGCGTGCTCGAGCTCGACGACCCCCTGGATGGCGCCGACGGACCCATGCGCATGCGGTTCCACGCACTGGGGACGCCCGTCTCGCCTCGGGCACCCCGGAATCTGGTGGCGCTGCACGCGGGCAACGACGTGTACCTGTCGTGGACGGCGCCCGTCATCGGCGGTGTCGAGAGCTACGTCGTTCGTGCGGGATCGGCTTCGGGATACTCGAACCTGGTGGACCACGACACGGGGTCTACCGCGACAGAGCTCTGGGCCAGCGCACCGGACCGCGTGTACTACGTCCGCGTGCACGCGCGCCGCGCGGACGGCGTGAGCCCCCCGTCCAACGAGGTGGCCTTTGCCCTCTCGGCGTATGCGTGCAACTCGCCGCCGGCCAAGCCGGGCCCACTGTCGGGATCCGGCACTGACGTGGGGGCCATGCTGGCCTGGGGCAGGGCGTTGGGCGCCCATTCGCATGTCGTGGAAGCTGGAAGTGCCAGCGGCCTGGCCGATATCGCGGTGCTGAACGTGGGGGCTCGCCTCGACTACCAGACGCCTGCGCCGCCGGGCACTTATTTCGTGCGCGTGCGCGGGGCCAACGACTGCGGGGCGGGGCCGGCGTCGAATGAAGTGATCGTCCAGGTCGGCGGCCCGCCGCCCGAGCCGCCGACGAACCTGCAGTACCTGGTCTCGGGTCGCGCGGTCACGCTCTCGTGGGAGGCGCCGGCGAGCGGCCCGCCGCCCGGTGGGTATCGTCTCGAAGCCGGCAGCGCCCTGGGGCTGGCGAACCTCGCGACCGCGGCGACGACGGAACGAACCTTCGTGACGACGAACGTTCCGGATGGGACGTACTACGTGCGCGTGCGCAGCGTGAGCGCCACCGGCACAAGCGCACCCACGCCCGACGTCGTCGTCGTAGTTCCCTGAATCCCCGTGTTCGGCACGGCCGTGCCGTGAACGTTCGTGCTTCGAACTGGCGTGCCTCGGACGTCCGTGAGCAGTTCCTGCGTGCCCCGACGTCCCTCGCGCGATCAGATTCTGCGTGGTGCTGCGCGCGCCCTCAGCGCTTGCGCGGGCTTCTCGGCGGAGCGGTCGCGGCGTCGAGCGCGTCCAAAACGGCCTGTAGCCCCGTAGTCGCGGCGGCGGCGGCCTGGCCCACCTCGTCGTACTGCTCGACCTCCAGCGACGCGCGCGCTTTTTGCAGGGCGCTCTCGACGGTGGTCACGGTCTTCTCGTGTGCGGCGATGGCGCGCCGTGGGATCTTCGCAACGGCCGGATCCTTCAGCCGGGCCTGGACGCGCTGCAGGAGGGCGGTGGCCTCGGCCAGTTCGCGCTCGGCGTCGCCGCGGGCCTTTGCACGGGCATCCACCGCGGCCTTGGCGGCTTCCTGCGCGCGCTCGCGGCTGTCGAGGGCGTGGGCCAGCGCCAGGCGGTAGTCGCGCGCGGTGACGGCGACCTCCGACTGTGCCAGGGCGTCGACGGCGGCCTTGAGCTCGCCCGGGGCGTACTGCTCGGCCCCCGCGGCACGAGCGGCGTCGATGGCGCCCTGGGCCTGGTTCATTTCCTTGCTGGGTGGCTCGGAGCAGGCGGCGGCGAGAAGGATGACGAAGATGACGGCGACGAGGGACCTGAGTCGGGCCAGGGGGAGTGGCAGCGCACGCGGCATCGACCTTGAGTATACGGCAGGCGATCGAGGCGCACTGTGAAGGATCTCCCTGCCGTGGACCGGCCGCGCGAGAAGCTGACGCGGGCCGGCGCCTGGGCGCTCGGCGACAACGAGGTGCTGGCACTGGTGCTCGGCAGCGGCACGCGGCGGCGCGGGGCCCTCGCCGTGGCGCAGGACGTCCTCGGGGCGGCCGGCGGCGCCGACGGACTGCCGCGGCTCTCCCTGGACGAGCTGCAGCGCATCGACGGCGTGGGCGAGGCGCGGGCCGCGCGAGTCCTGGCGGCCGTCGAGCTGGGGCGGCGCTCGCTCATCCGCGCGGCGGGCGAGCGCCCGCGCTTCCTCGCGCCCGCTGAGATCGCCCACTACCTCATGCCGCTCTATGGCGGCTACCGCGTGGAGCGCTTTGGCGTGATGCTGCTCGACGCGCGACTCCGCCTGCTGCGCACCGCCATCGTCGGCGTCGGGACGCAGGACGGCGTGCTGGTGCTGCCCCGGGACATCTTCCGCGAGGCCGTGCTCGGCTCGGCCGCGTCGGTCGTGGTGTTCCACAACCATCCCTCGGGCGACCCGACGCCGAGCCCGGACGACATCTCCGTCACCAGCCGCATCGTGCAGGCCGGGGAGACGATGGGGATCGCGGTCGTGGATCACATCATCCTCGGCGGCGGGCGTTTCTTCAGCTTCAAGCTGGCGCACCAGCTGCGCTGAGTCCATTGCGTTTGCCCGGGCCAAATGCGATGCTTCCGTGGATATCCGATCCGCGATGAAGATCCTCTACTTCGACTGCTTTGCCGGCGCGGCCGGCGACATGATTCTCGGCGCGCTCATCGACGCGGGCGTGCCCTTCGACGACGTGCGGCGCGCGCTGGGCAGCCTCGCGGTGGACGGCTACACCGTCTCCGCCGAGCGCGTGCTGAAGGCGGGTGTGTCGTCGCTCAAGTTTCGCGTGGAAGAACACGGTCGGGTGTCGGAAGCCGGGAGCCGGGAGCCGGGAGCACCCGTGCACCCTGCACCCCTGCACCCTGCACCCCTGCACCCTGCACCCCTGCACCCTGC
>CAZLBU010000028.1:4115-15587 GCA_964557815.1 uncultured Bifidobacteriaceae bacterium
ACCCTGCACCCCTGCACCCTGCACCCCTGCACCCTGCACCCCTGCACCCTGCACCTAAACACCGCCACTACCATCTGAAACACATCTACGCCGCCATCGAGAAGTCGGCGCTCAGTGACGCGGGCAAGGCACGCGCGACGACGATGTTCCAGCGGCTCGCCGAGGCCGAGGCCGCCATCCACGGCTCGACCATGGAGAAGGTGCACCTGCACGAGGTCGGCGCGCTCGATTCCATCATCGACATCGTCGGGACCGTCTTCGCCATGGAGCACCTCGGCGCCGCGCGCGTGGTCGTATCGCCGGTGAACGTGGGCGGCGGCATGGTGAAGACCGCGCACGGCATGTTCCCGGTGCCGGCGCCGGCCACCGTGCGCCTGCTGGGCGACGCGCCGAGTTATTCGAGCGGTGTCCAGATGGAGACGCTCACACCCACCGGTGCGCTCATTCTCACCGAGTACGCCGACAGCTTCGGCCCCATGCCGGCGATGCGCGTGGAACGCGTCGGGTACGGCGCCGGCGACCGGGACCTCCCGGAGACCCCGAACGTGGTCCGCGTGTTCGTGGGCGAGGCCGACGCGCGGCAGGCCACCATGCGCGTGACCGTGATGGCCTGCGAGATCGACGACATGAACCCCCAGATCTTCGGCGCCGTCATGGACCAGCTCTACGGCGCCGGGGCGCTGGAGGTCTTCTACCAGCCCGTGCAGATGAAGAAGAACCGCCCGGGCACCCTGATGACCATCGTCTGCACGCCCGACCAGCGCGATGCGCTGGCGGCGATCGTCTTCCGCGAGACCACCACCATCGGCATCCGCTACCAGGAGATGTCGCGCCTGTGCCTGGACCGCGAGATGATCCCCGTGGAGACGCCGTACGGCGTGGTACGATTCAAGGTCGCGCGGCAGAGCGGTGAAGTGCTGAACGCCCAGCCGGAGTTCGACGACCTCGCGCGCCTGGCAGCGGAGAGGGGCGTCCCAATCAAGGTGGTGCAGGCGGAGGCGCAGCGGGCATGGTTGAATCGACTCCCGTCGTGATCCTCTCCCGACGGATTTCGCTCCCGACTCGATCCACTCCCGACATAACCTGATCTCGACGATGTCCTCCTTCTTCCTCACCACAGCCATCGATTTCGTGAACAGCCGCCCGCACCTGGGGACGGCCTACGAGAAGATCACAGCCGACGTCATCGCCCGCTATCACCGGCTGAAGGGCGACGACACCTGGTTCCTGATGGGGAACGACGAGCACTCGCAGAACGTCTTCCGCCGGGCCCAGGAACAGGGCAAGGACCCCCTGGTCTACTGCAACGAGATGGAGCAGGTGTTCCGTGAGGTGTGGCGGGGGCTCGACATCTCGTTCAACGACTTCATCCGCACGACGGACCAGAAGCGGCACTTCCCTGGCGTGCAGAAGCTGGTGCAGGCGTGCCTCGACAACGGCGACGTGTACGAGGGCACCTACGAGGGGCCGTACTGCGTCAGCTGCGAGGAGTTCAAGCCGGAGAAGGACCTGGTGGACGGCCTGTGCCCGATCCACAAGACGAAGCCCGAGTGGATCAAGGAGAAGAACTGGTTCTTCCGCCTCTCGAAGTACCAGCAGCCGCTGCTGAAGTTCTACAAGGAGCACCCGACGTTCATCGAGCCCGAAGTGCGCCGGAACGAGGTGCTGCGGCTGGTGGAAGACGGGCTGGTGGACCTGTCCATCAGCCGTGCGGGCCAGTCGTGGGGCATCCCGCTGCCCAACGATCCGCAGAGCGTCGTGTACGTGTGGTTCGACGCGCTCACCAATTACGCCTCGGCCGTCGGGTACGGATGGGACGACGAGCAGTTCTCGAAGCGCTGGCCGGCCAACCTGCACATCGTTGGCAAGGACATCACGCGGTTCCACTGCGTCATCTGGCCGGCCATGCTGATGAGCGCCGGCCTTGCGCTGCCCGGCCGGGTCTTCGGCCACGGCTGGGTGTTCTTCAAGGGCGAGCGCATGAGCAAGACGATGGGGAACATCGTCGATCCGCTCGACGCGGCCAAGCGCTTCGGTCCCGACCCGCTGCGCCTGTACCTGACGAAGGAAGTGGTGTACGGGGCCGATGGCGACTTCACATGGGAGCGGTTCGAGGAGAAGTACAACGCCGACCTCGCGAACAACCTCGGGAACCTGGTGAACCGCGTGGCCGCGATGACCGAGCGGTACCGCCAGGGACGGCTGCCGGCTCGCGGCGGCGGCTCGCTGGCGACGATTGCCGCGGACGCCACGGCCGCCTACCGGAAGGCGATGGACGGCCTCGCGCTCCACGAGGGCGTGGCCGCGGCCTATCGGCTGATCAGCGCGGCCAACGAATACATCGCCGAGACCCAGCCGTGGAGCTTGGCAAAGGACCCGGCAAAGGCGGAGGAGCTGTCGGGCGTGCTGTACGACGCCTCGGAGGCCGTGCGCATCGCCGCGGTGCTGCTGCTGCCCGTGATGCCCTCGTCGGCCGCGGAGATCCTGCGGCGGATGGGCGACACGACGGCCCCGGGCGACCGGCGGTTCGACACTGCGGCCGCCTGGCGGGCATCTGGAGAAAGAGGAATCCTCAACGCGGGCGCCCTCTGGCCCCGCCTCGAAGACAAGGGAGCCATCACCGTGAGCGAGACCACCCCGGGGACGCCTTCTCCGTCCTCTCCGTCCTCTCCGTCCTCTGCGCCATCTGCGTCATCTGCGGCTTCTGCGGCTTCTGCGGCTTCTGCGCCATCTGCGTCCGCACCTGCCGCACCAGCGCAGATCTCCATCGACGACTTCATGAAGGTCCAGCTCAAGGTGGCGAAGATCCTCGAGGCGTCGAACGTGCCGAAGTCCAAGAAGCTGGTGCAGCTGAAGGTGGATGTCGGCGAGGCCGAGCCACGCACCATCCTTGCGGGCATCGCCGAAAGCTATCAGCCCGAGCAGCTCGTCGGCCGCACCATCGTGGTCGTCGCGAACCTGAAACCCGCGAAGCTGATGGGTATCGAGTCGAATGGGATGGTACTGGCGGCCAGCCCCGAGGGTGGGGGAGCCCTGTTACTGAATGCCGAGCCGGCCGTCCCCGGCACGCGCGTGCGTTAGCGGCGGCTCCCGACTCCCGACTCCCGACATGATCCGGTGATCGACTCCCACTGCCACATCGCCGGCGAGGAGTTCGCCACGGACCTCGATGCCGTGGTCGCCCGCGCGCGGGAGGCGGGCGTCCTCTCCGCGCTCGTCATCCTCGCCGCCGAGGACGACGCCGAGATCGCGCAGGCCGCGCGCGTGATCCAGGCGTGGCCGGAGTGCCGCTTCGCCGTGGGTGTCCACCCGCACCATGCGCACCTCTTCGCGTCGAAGGCGGAGGAGGCAGCCCGGCTCGTCGAGCGGCGGCTCGATGCGCTGCCGGCCGCGCGGGCCGTGGGGGAGATCGGGCTGGACTACCACTACGACTTCTCGCCGCGCGAGGTGCAGCAGGCCGTGTTCCGCGCGCAGCTCGACGTGGCCCGCGCGCGCGGCCTGCCCGTCGTCATCCACACCCGGGAGGCCGAGGAGGACACCCTGCGGATCCTCGGCGAGCACGGCGGCGTCGATACGACAGGGGTGTTTCACTGCTTCTCTGGCGACGTGGCGGCCGCGGAGCGGGCCCTCGCGACGGGCTACTACGTCTCCATCCCCGGCATCGTCTCGTTCCCGAAGGCCGCCGAGCTGCGCGCGGCCGCGGCCCGGATCCCGGCGGAGAGGCTGCTGGTGGAGACCGACAGCCCCTATCTGGCGCCCACGCCGTTTCGCGGCAGGCGGAACGAGCCGGCGTACGTGAAGCGCGTGGTGGAAGTGGTGGCCGAGGGACGCGGCGTGACCCCGGGTGAGCTGGCCCGGACGGTCTCGATGAACTTTCACCGACTCTTCCGCCCTTGAGGGCCGCAAAGCTCAGCCCTGCAAGCATTAACGGGCGATGCGCGCGTTGACACCACCGCGCGCCCTATGGTGAGATTGACGAGCTTGTCCAACGTGCTCCCGAAGACCCAGGCGGACCTGATCCAGCTCTTCGAACCCGTGCGGGCCGACCTCGAGGCCGTCGAGCGCGAGTACGAGCGACAGGTCCAGTCACAGGTCCACGTCATCCCCGAGATCGGCGCGTACATCCAGAAGAGCGGCGGCAAGCGCGTGCGCCCGGCGGTCCTGCTCATGGCGGCGCGCCTGTGCGGGTACACCGGGTCGCGCGCCGTGCTGAACGCGGCGGTGGTGGAGTTCATCCACACCGCGACGCTGGTGCACGACGACATCATCGACGATGCGGACGTGCGGCGGGGGCGGAAGGCGGTCCACTCGCAGTGGGGGAACGACGTCACCGTCCTGGCTGGCGACTTCCTCTACATCAAGTCGATGGCGATGGCCCTCGCGCAGAACACGCTGGAGATCGCCCAGCTGCTGTGCGACGTCACCCTGCGGATGATCGAGGGCGAGATCTACCAGCTGACCAAGAACGGCGTCGTGGATCTGGCGGAGGCCGATCATTTCGACATCATCAACCGCAAGACCGCGTTCCTGTTCGGCGGCTGCGCCGAAATCGGCGGGATGCTGGGCGAGGTGAGCGCCGAGAAGCGCACGGCGCTCCGGGACTACGGCTTCAATCTCGGCGTGATGTTCCAGCTCGTGGACGACCTGCTCGACTTCACGGGCGAGGCCGAGGCGCTCGGCAAGCCCATCGGTGGGGACCTGCGCGAGGGGAAGATCACGCTGCCCATCATCCACCTCCTGCAGCATGGCGGCCCCGACGCCGAGGCTCTGGTGCGCGCCATCGTGGAGTCCCGGGACGTGACGCCCGAGGAGTGGACGCGCCTGAAGGCCATGCTCGCCGAGCACCGATCGATCGACTACGCGTACCAGCGCGCCGTGGAGTTCGGCGCGACGGCGAAGCGGAGCCTCCGCGTCTTCCCACCGACCCCCGAGCGCGAAGCCCTGACCGGCCTTGCGGATTTCGTCCTCCTCCGCGACCGCTGAGCCAACTGAAGCCACGAAGACACGAAGGGCACGAAGGAAGGCACGAAGGACTGCTTTCATGTGGGGCCTGTCGCATGCCGCTTCGTAGGACTTTCGGATCGACGGTTCTGTCACCAACTGGCTTCGTGTCCTTCGTGGTCCGCTTCGTGCCTTCGTGGTTTCCGTTCGCGGGGGCTGCAGCGTGACGGCGGCCGACCGTATCGACCAGCTGCGCCGCGAGATTCGGCGGCACGAAGAGCTCTACTACGTTCACGCCCAGCCGGAGATTGCCGACGTCGAGTTCGACGCGCTGATGAACGAGCTCCGTGCGCTCGAGGCCGAGCACCCGGAGCTGGTGACGCCCGACTCACCGACCCAGCGCGTCGGTGGCCGCCCGGCCGAGGGGTTCGTCACCGTCGTGCACGCCGTGCCGATGCTCAGCCTGGACAACTCGTACGACGAGGCGGACCTGCGCGCCTTCGACGAACGGGTGCGCAAGGGCCTGGGCGGCGTCAGCACGCCGTCGTACGTGTGTGAGCTGAAGATCGACGGGCTCAGCATCTCGCTCACCTACGAGGACGGGAAGCTGGTGCGCGGCGCCACGCGGGGCGACGGGGTGCGCGGCGAGGACGTCACCTTCAACGTGCGGACCATCCGCGCCATCCCCCTGACGTTGAAACACGGCCCCACCGGCCGCGTCGAGATTCGCGGCGAGGTGTACTTCCCGCGCAAGGCGTTCGAGCGGCTCAATGCCGAGCGCGAGGAAAGGGAGGAGCCGCTCTTCGCCAATCCCCGCAACGCCGCCGCCGGGACGATGCGGACGCTGGACCCGACGCAGGTGTCGAAGCGCGGCCTGTCGGCGTGGCTGTACCAGGTGGTTGCCGGGCAGGGGGACGCCGGGGCTGAAGCCCCGGCGCTCCGGACGGGCCATGCCCCGGCGCTCCATACCGACGCACACGCGCTTCGGACGCACGCTCCGGCCCGAGGGGATACGGAGCGCCGGGACTTCAGTCCCGGCGACATGGCTACCCACGCCGCGATGCTGCGCGCGCTGAAGGCGTGGGGCTGTCCCGTCGAACCGCACTGGCACGAGGTGGACGGCATCGACGGCCTGCTCGCGTTCTGCGAGACGTGGCGCGAGAAGCGCCACTCGCTGCCCTTCGAGACCGATGGTGTCGTCGTCAAGCTGAACGACCTGGCGATGCGCGAGCGGCTGGGCACGACGTCGAAGTTCCCCCGGTGGGCCACCGCGTTCAAGTACCCCGCGCAGCAGGCGACGACGCTGCTGAAGCAGATCGAGGTCAACATCGGCCGGACCGGCGCGGCCACGCCGTACGCGGTGCTCGAGCCCGTGCAGGTCGCCGGATCCACCATCTCGCTGGCCACGCTCCACAATCCCGAGGACCTCGCGCGCAAGGACATCCGCGAGGGCGACACGGTCATCGTCGAGAAGGCGGGCGACGTGATTCCGCGCGTGGTCGGCCCCGTGCTCGCGAAGCGTCCCCCGCACTCGCGGCCGTGGGTGATGCCGACCCACTGCCCCGTGTGCCACAGCCGACTGCACAAGGTGGAAGACGAGGTGGTGTGGCGCTGCGAGAACAGCTCGTGCCCGGCGCGGCTGATGCGGAGCCTGGACCACTTCGTCTCGCGCGGCGCGATGAACATCGAGGGCCTGGGCGAGGTGCTCATCCGCCAGCTCGTGGAGAAGGGGCTGGTGAAGGACGCGGCCGACATCTATCACCTCACCGCCGAGACACTCGAGGACCTCGAGCGAATGGGGAAGAAGTCGGCCGCGAAGCTGATGGGGCAGATCGAGCGGTCGAAGGCGAACGAGGTGTGGCGGTTGCTGAACGCGCTGGGCATCAGGCACGTCGGCGAGCGTGGAGCCCAGGTGCTCGCGGACCACTTCGGGTCGGTGGAGGCCATGGAGGCGGCGCCGGTGGAAGAGCTGCAGGAGGTCCACGAGGTGGGCCCGGTGATGGCGGCGTCCGTGCGCAGCTGGTTCGACGAACCGCGCAACCGCCGGCTCGTGGAGCGGCTGCGCGAGGCTGGTGTGCGGACCGTGGGCGAGCGCAAGTCCGTGCCCCGGGGGCCGCAGCCGCTGGCGGGGAAGAGCTTCGTCATCACGGGCACGCTCGACTCGATGTCGCGCGAGGACGCCGCCGCCCGCCTGGAGGCGCTCGGCGGCAAGGTGACCGGGTCGGTCAGCCGGAAGACCTCGTACCTGATCGTGGGCGCCGAGCCCGGCAGCAAGCTCGAGAAGGCCCGGGCCCTCGGCGTTCCGACGCTCGAGGAAGCGGAGTTCCTCGGGCTTATAATGGGCGAGTCATGACGCGCGGGTTCGTGTGGCTCACCGCAGGCCTGGCCGCCGCCGTCGGCTTGCTGCTCGGCGTGGTGGTGACCGGCGTGCTCTCACCGGCGCCGACGCTGGTGGCGCCGCCCGCGATGGCGCACGCAGGGACGGCCTCCAGCGTGCCGGCCATCGGCGCGGTACCTTCCGCCCTCGCGCCGGGCGGTCCCGCCGGCTCCCCGAACTTCGCCGACATCGCCGAGCGGCTCAATCCCGTGGTGGTCAACATCGATGCGAGCGCGCGCGGCCGCCGGCCGCGGCCGACCACCGAGCCCCGCCGCCGCATCGAGACCCCCGACGACCTTCCCGAGGTGCCGCGTCCCCGCGGCCAGGACGCCCCGCGGCGGGGGACAGGCACCGGCTTCATCATCGACCGGGACGGCCACATCCTCACCAACCATCACGTCATCGAAGGCGCCGAGCGCATCACGGTGAAGCTCGCCGACGGCCGGAGCCTCCGTGCCCTGCCGGTTGGATCGGACCCGGACACCGACATCGCGCTCATCAAGGTCGACGCGCCCTTGCCGCTGCCGCACGCCGCGCTCGGCAACTCCGACACGCTCCGCGTGGGCGAGTGGGTGGTGGCCATCGGCAATCCGCTCTCGTACGAGCACACGCTCACGGTGGGGGTGGTCAGCTTCATCGGGCGCAAGCTGTTCGACTCGAGCCTCGACAACTACATCCAGACCGACGCGGCCATCAGCTTCGGCAACAGCGGCGGCCCGCTCATCAACATGCGGGGAGAAATCGTCGGCATCAACTCCGCGGTGAGCCGGCAGGCGAACAACATCGGGTTCGCCATCCCCATCAACCAGGCTCGCGCCATCCTGCCTCAGCTGCGGAGCGAAGGCCGCGTGTCGCGCGGCTACATCGGCGTCGCGCTCCGCGACGTGGATCCCGACGTCCAGGCCTCCCTGGGGCTGTCGCGCCCGGACGGCGCGCTCGTCCAGGACGTGACGGCGGGGTCGCCCGGGGCGCGCGCGGGGCTCAAGCCCTACGACCTCATCACGGCGGTGGATCAGGAGCCCGTCCGGACCAACAGCACGCTGATCCGCGCGATTGCGGAGCGGAAGCCCGGCGCCACGGCACGCCTCGAGTTCCTGAGGGACGGCCGGCCGATGGAAGTCGCGGTGAAGCTGGCCGAGCGGCCGGGCCGGGTGGCGTCGTCCACGGCGCCGACTTCGCCGGCCGGCAGCCGCCTGGCCGACGCGGAGCCCATCGAACTCGGGCTCACGCTCATCGAGATCGACGAGTCGAACGCGCACCGCTTCGACGTGCCGTCCGGCATGACCGGCCTGCTCGTCCAGCGGGTCGAACCGCTCAGCCCGGCCTACGAGGCCGGCATCCTGCGCGGCCAGGTCATGCTCGAGATCAACCGCCGCGCCGTGGACTCGGTGGCGGGCTACCGCCGCATCGTCCAGGCGAGCCGCCCCGGCGACGTCCTCGCCGTCTTCCTCTACGATCCCGATCTCGACCAGCGCATCATCCACACCGTCCGCACGGAGCCCCGTTGAAGCCGCGGATCCTGGTCGTCGACGATGAAGCCAGCATCCGCGACACGCTGCGGATGATCCTCGAGTACGAAGGATACGAGGTCCTGCAGGCGGCCACCGGCGAGGACGGCGTGCGCATGATCGAGCGCGAGGCGCCGGACGTCGTCTTCCTCGACATCAAGATGCCGGGCATGGACGGCCTCGAGGTGCTGCAGAAGGTCCGCCACCTCACCGACACGACGCCCATCATCGTCATTTCGGGGCACGTGGAGCACGGCGGCGCCAGCTCCAGCGAGGCCGCCCAGGCCATCAAGCTGGGGGCGCGCGACTTCATCGAGAAGCCGCCCACGCAGGATCGCATCCTCGTGACGGTTCGCAACGCGGTGGACACCTCGCGGCTCCGCAGCGAGAACCGGTCGTTCAAGCGGGACATCGAGAAGCGCTACCAGATCGTGGGCGACTCGCCGACGCTGCTGGCCGTGCGCGACGCCATCCACAAGGCGGCGCCCACCAACGCGACGGTGCTCATCTGGGGCGAGAGCGGCGTCGGCAAGGAGCTCGTGGCGCGCGCGATCCATCGCGAGAGCCTGCGGCGCGACGGCCCGTTCGTGCAGGTGAACTGCGCGGCCATCCCGGACGAGCTCATCGAGTCGGAGCTGTTCGGCCACGAGAAGGGCTCGTTCACCGGCGCCACGGACCGCCAGATCGGCAAGTTCGAGCAGGCCGACAAGGGCACGATCTTCCTGGACGAGGTCGGCGACATGAGCCTGAAGACGCAGGCCAAGGTGCTGCGCGTGCTCCAGGAGCAGGAGATCGAGCGGCTGGGCAGCAACCGCGTCATCAAGGTGGACGTGCGGGTGATCGCGGCCACGAACAAGGACCTCGAGGAGGCCATCGACAAGGGCACGTTCCGGGAGGACCTGTTCTATCGGCTCAACGTGGTGCCGATCCACGTGCCGCCCCTCCGCGAGCGGCGGGAGGACATCCCGTCGCTCGTCCGCCACTTCGCCGACCTGCTGGCGCGCGAGAACAACTTCCGCCGCAAGACCTGCTCGGCGCAGGCGATGGAGAAGCTGAAGCAGCGGCACTGGCGGGGCAACATCCGCGAGCTCAGGAACGCCATCGAGCGGCTGCTGATCATGACCACGGGCGACGCCATCGATGCGCGCGACATCCCGGACGAGGGCGCCGGGCGCGCGGAGTCCGCCGTGCCGGGCGCGGTGCCCGCCGCCGGCGCGCTGCCCGTGTCGGCCCCCGAGCCGGCGTGGGCGACGGCCGCCACGCTGCAGGAGTTCAAGAGCGCCTCCGAGCGCGCCTACCTCGTATCCAAGCTGCGCGAGAACGGGTGGAACATCTCGAAGACCGCGGAGGTGATCGATACGCCGCGGAGCAACCTCTACAAGAAGCTGGAGCAGTATCAGATCAGCGAGGAGCGGGACGGGCGGTAGATCGCGTCGGGAACCGGGAACCGGGAGCCGGGAACCGTGGGCGAACGGTTCGAGCTATCGGTCTAATGCGTCGTGCAAGCGGCTCAGCATCGCGCCCACGCGGTCGAGCAACTCCGCGATGTCCGTGCAGTCTTCGCGCTTCAAGAATCCGTTCCGGAATGCAATCTCCAAGCGGGTCTCCACTTCCCCTTGTGAGCCCATCGCAATGGAGATGTGGTTCTGGTATGCGCCCCGGCGACTCTTGCGCCGCCACCCCTCGGCGACGTTTGCCGGAATGGAGGTGGCCGCGTCGCAGATCTGCCTTCGGAGATCGAACTCCTGCCTGGGCATGCGTCGGCACATCGGGAGGATGAGATCGACGAGGTCCATCGACGAGCGCCAGACGTCGAGGTCACGGAACGACTTGATGGGTTTCATGGCTCCGTGCGCAGCATGATGCGTGCCGTTCGACGCACTGGTCGTCCTGTTCGGCTCTGCAGGTCCCGTGGCGACCGCATGCCAACCATGGTTGTCAAGGCGTGCGGTTGGCCACGCAGACTGCAGTTGCGCAAGAGCAACAGGTGTTTCCTCACTTCGTGCTACGGCTCCCGGTTCCCGGCTCCCGGTTCCCGGCCCCCGGTTCCCGGCTCCCGACTCCCGACGCGGTCCACCTGCTACACTTGAAGCTGCCGCAGTGAGCCAGACGACCGCTGCCGGTGAAAGGCCTCGCGTGGCCGGCTCCGCAAGGAGCAAGGCGCGTGCGGAACCGCCGCCGGGAGAGGAAAGTCCGAACTCCAGCAGGACAGTGCGCCGGGTAACACCCGGGCGGGGCGACCCGACGGAACAGTGGCACAGAAAAGATACCGCCGCGGGCGGGTCGGATAGGTCGTGAGGAGTGCCGGGGCAGGGGCCCCGCCACTCCCTCTCAAGTGCGCGGGTCATACCGACGCGACCTGTCCGGCCCGTCCGAGGTAAGGGTGAAATGGTGCGGTAAGAGCGCACCGCGCCCCTGGTAACAGGGGTGGCAGGCAAAACCCCGCACGGAGCAAGACCAAATAGGGAGGCGCGCGGCTTCGGCCGCACGGGTGGTCCACCCGAGGCCTCCGGGTCGGTCGCTGGATCCCGTCAGCAATGCCGGGACTAGAGGAATGGTCGTCATCCCGAGCGAGCGTCGGCGCGAGCCGGTGCGAGTCGAGGGGGACAGAATTCGGCTTATCGGCTCACTGCGGCACTTTGGCAC
>CAZLBU010000028.1:15659-15866 GCA_964557815.1 uncultured Bifidobacteriaceae bacterium
GACGCTCTGTGATGACAGCTGCGGCCCTGGCCGCCGTGGTGGTGGGGGGGACGCTGCTGGCGCAGCAGGGGCCGGGTGTGCAGCGGGGGCGGCCCGGCGCGGGGCGGACGCCGGAGTTTCCGCCACCCAGCATCATCGACTACAAGCCGCGCAGCACCCTGAAGGTCGGGGAGCATCCGGTCCCGAAGGCGAAGTTCCCGGTCATCG
>CAZLBU010000029.1:0-15501 GCA_964557815.1 uncultured Bifidobacteriaceae bacterium
GCTGGATCGCGATGCCGGCGGCCTCGCCGAAGGCGACGATCTCCGAGGCCACGCGCCCCGAACGGAAGTCGGAGACGAGTCTCTCCGCGCTCACCAGCCGGCTGGCGTACGGCTCGCCCAGCGTCTTCTTCAGGTGGGCGAGCATGGTGGCCGAGAGGCCGTCCGCCGGGCCGATCTCGTCGGACATGTTCACGCCAATGCGGGAGGGATTGCGCTCCTTCACCAGCTCGGCCAGCCGCGAGGCCGGCAGGATCTGGTCGTAGGCGCCCGACTGCTCGATCATGTATCCCGACGGCCCGAGCGCGATACGCTCGATGCGGTCGCCGCCCCGGTCGCTGAACAGGTAGTAGCCGAGGCCCGATATGTAGCCGCGGCCAAGATCGTTCCAGAGCGGGTCGTAGTGGTTCTCCTTCACGGCCACGATCCACATGTCGATCTTGTTGTCGCGCATCGCTCGTGGCAGCACCTGCTCGAACTTGTCGAGGCGAATCTGGCGCTGCATCTCCCAGCGGCGGCGTGCCTCCTGGGCCTGGGCAGGCAGGCTGGTGGCGAGGATCAGGGCGAACGCGAGGACCAGGCGCGGCATGGGCCGCATTCTATCCCGCCAGCTGACGGCATCCGGAGCGGCTACTTCAACACCGGGGCCAGGATCTGCAACTTCGCGGGAAGAGTGCGCTGCGCCATCAGGTGGTTCTTCCAGAGGACGAGGACATACAGCAGCACGACCAGCGCGGCCGTGGCCAGCATGGCCGCCTCCCACGACAGCGCGCGCTTCAGCGGCAGGGCGATGCCGCCATAGGCCATCTCGACATGAATCCAGTAGACGAAGAGCGACGACCGGCCCATGGTGACGAGCGGACCCCAGGTCAGGCCGATGAGCCAGGCCAGGGGGATCGCCGCGACGACAATGCCGAGTCGGATGAAGAAGAACGTCGGGGAACTGCTCCAGAAGGTGGAATTGGCGTACATCGTCGGCAGGAACGAGGCTGCGTAGCCGCCCGCAATACCGGCCACAGCGGCCACGGCAAGCCCCGCGTGCAGGATGCGTTGCTCGGCGGAGGTCCGGGCGGCGTCGATGAGCTCGCCCGCCAGCGCGCCGGCCATGAGGAATCCGGCCCAGGGGAAGAGCGTGAAGGTGCTGCGATTCGGGTCGGGGCGGATGTAGGCCTCGATCGGGTCAGGCAGCATGGCCGGCCACGCGGCCTCCCGCGCGATGGGAGTCAGCATGGTGAACAGGGTGGTGGCGAGGGCGTAGCTCCAGATTCGAGCCGCGCGGCCCCCCGCGAGCCGCCAGATCCAGGCCGCGCCCACCATGGCGAGGCCCATCACGTTCAGGATGTCCACCTTCAGCAGGTTGACGAGCGGGCCCCACCCAAGCAGTTGCGACTGCAGCCGGAAGAGGAACGCCAGGCCGAAGACCTGCCAGCCCCTGGCCTGCACCGAGCGGGCGGCCTCGGCCTCGCCCAGCTTGCGCGCGCGGCTCTCGGCCGCCATTGCCAGCGCCACGCCGGCCAGCAGGAGGAACAACGGCGCCGCCAGGCCATTCACGAACACGGTCTGGAAGAACCGGTCGTCGTGCCGGTCGGCCTCCCGCGTCCAGGCGTCGGTCACGTGGGCCATCACCATGATGATGACGGCCACCCCGCGCAGCGCGTCGAGCCAGGCCTTGCGCTCGGTCAGGGCCGGACCTCGTAGGTCGTGGCGAACGGGATGTCCTGCCGCAGCGTCTGCCACACGGAACAGTACTTGTCCCTCGACAGCTGCAGGGCCCGCTCGATGGCCGCGGCCGGGACGTCCCCCTCGACGACGAAGTGCAAATCGACCTTGACGAATCGGCGCGGTGGCTCGGCCGCGCGCTCGGCGGTCAGCGATGCGGAAAGGCCCTTCAGCTGGTGACGCCCCTTCTGGACGATGTCCACCACATCGATGGCCATGCAGCCGGCGAGCGCAAGCGCCAGGGCTTCCACGGGGCTCGGGCCCGCCTTGCCGCTGCTGTCGATGACGAGGGCGGCCTGCCCGCTGCGGGCGTCGAACTGCAGGTCGCGGGTCCAGGTGAGCGATGCCGTCGTGATGGGTCCAGCCATGGATGAGCCTACACGTTACCGTCTGGAACCCGCGGCTTGCAACGCTCGTCCCAAGGTGCTAAGGATTTAGCAATGACCATGTCTCCGGCAGCCCTGGCGCTCGTCGCCCTGTTCGCCGCGACCCTCTCCGCGTGGGGTGACGGGCCTCGCCTGGAAGCCTTCGTTCGGGACATCACGGTCTTCGACGCGCGCTCCGGCGAGTGGCGGACGCACCAGGACATCCTCATCGAAGGCACACGCGTGCAGGCGGTCCGCCCGCACGCGGCCGCACCCCTCGATGCCAAGTACGTGGTGGAGGGCTCGGGCAAGTTCGCCATCCCTGGCCTGTTCGAGCACCCACCGACAGGCGCGGTTTCGACCGGGGTGGCGGGGAGCCTTCTGGCGCGCGGCGTCACGTCCATCTGGGCGGGCGGCTGGGAGAGGACCGATGCCGAACGCTGGCAGCGCGGACTGGACCGCGGGGAGTACTACGGCCCGCGGCTGGTTGGAATCGAGAAGCCCGCGGCCGGCACGGGGCGCGGAGACGCCAACGTCCTCGCCACGCTGATTCGCCTCATCGAGGTCGATGGACTGACCTCGGGTGCGGCCCTGCGGGAGGTCACCCTGGGAGAGGCCGAGCGGGCGGGTCGCGCAGCGGACCTCGGGTCGATAGACACCGGCAAGATCGCCGACCTCCTCGTTCTCTCCGCCAGTCCGGCGATGGACATCCGCAACGTGGCCGGGATCGATGCCGTGATCTTTCGCGGCGAGGTGCTGACACGGGCCCACCTGAACTTGATGAGACAGGGGCGTCTCAAGCCGGGCGACGGACAGCTCCGGCGGGGACAGCGATGACGGCACCCGAATCGCTCTCCCGCCGCGAGCGGCAGATCATGGACGCCCTCTACGCACGCGGCTCGGCGACCGCCGCCGAAGTGCGAGAGGCGCTGCCGGATCCGCCCAGTTACTCCGCCGTGCGCGCGTTACTCAGGATTCTCGAGGAGAAAGGGCACGTCCGGCACAACCAGGACGGCCCGCGGTACGTCTATCTCCCACAAGTGTCCCGCGAACGCGCCCGTAAGTCGGCATTGAAGCGTCTGGTGTCCACCTTCTTCGAGGGATCCGCGGCACAAGCCGCCGCGGCGCTCATCGGAACCGAGCGGCTGTCGAAGGCCGAGCTGGAACGCCTGTCGTCAATCCTCGACAAAGCCCGGCGGGAGGAAGGATGACGCTCGAGCTCGCCCTGAGGACCGCGGCGCTGCTCGCCGGCGGATTGGTCGCGGCTGGAGCGCTCCGCAACGCTTCCGCCACGACGCGTCATGCGCTGTGGCGCCTGCTCTTCGTCGCCGTGTTGGCGCTCCCGCTGATCGCGCAGGTCTCGCCGCGCTGGGCGGTCCCGGATCGCGCCGTTACCGAGCGTGCTCGAGTGGTCCTGCCGACAGCGGCGCTCGAGGCGCTCTCCTCCGCCGGGCGCGAACTCCCGGCTGAGGCATCGCCCCTGGATCATCACCAGGCACCTGCACCGGTGGCCGGCCCATCACCACTCCGCGTGTCGGCCACGGCGTTGGCCCTCGCCTGGATCGTAGGCGCGGCTGGCGTGAGCGGCTTCTACTTGCTGGGTTACCTGCGCCTCTGGCACCTGCGGCGTCGCTCGAGTCCGGCTCCCCTGGCCTGGTCCTCCGCGGCCCACCGGCTGGCGTCGAAGGTGGGCCTGACTTCGCCGCCGGAGATTCGCGCAACATCGTTCGTGCCCGGCCCGCTGGTGTGCGGCGTGTGGCGCGCGACGCTGCTCATCCCGACCGACGCTGCCGAATGGCCGCGCGAGCGGCGTGACGCCGTGCTCGTTCACGAGTTGTCCCATGTCCGTCGTCGCGACGTGCAGGCGCAGCTCGTCGCCCAGGCCGTGTGCGCCCTGCACTGGTTCAACCCGCTCGCGTGGATGGCGGCCCGGCGCCTGCGCCGCGAGCGAGAATTCGCCTGCGACGACGCGGTGCTGGCGGCGGGCGTGGCTCCGGCCTGGTACGCGAGGGAGCTGCTGGCGATGGCATCCGAAGCGCTGGATCGCCGCGCGCCGGTGTCGGCCCTGTCGATGGCCCATCCTTCGGAGATGGAGGGGCGGCTGCTGGCCATGCTCGGAGGCCGCCCGCGACGAATGGGGTGGATGGCGCGCACGGCCGTTCCGGTCATCGTCGGGGCATCCAGCATCGTCGTGGCTGGTGCCTCCACCTCGGCGCGCTCCGCCGTGGCCACGGACGCGGTCGCGGAACCTGCCCTGGCCTCGCCAACCTGGATTGTCGCGCCTCCAGCAGACGAGGACGCGCCCCTCGTGGACGAGCGCGCCGCCGAAGCGACCTCCGCGCCCGACGCGGCGCGGCGTGAACGCGCCACGCTGGCCCTCGCCTTCACCGCGGGGGACGCCGTCATCCCCGCGCTTCTGACCGCACTCAGGGATCACGACAGCCGCGTCCGCGAGAAGGCGGCCGTCGGCCTGTCGTGGCGGCGCGACCCGCGTATCGTGCCCGCGCTGCTCGAGGCCATGAACGATCCCGATTCGCACGTACGCGAGAAGGCCCTGGTGGCCCTGGCGTTCTCGGGCGATGCGCGTGCCAACGCAGCCATCGCAGGCGCGCGGAAGGATCCGGATCAACACGTCCGGGACAAGGCCCAGACGCTCTCGGTA
Organism: uncultured Bifidobacteriaceae bacterium; assembly: GCA_964557815.1. Lineage (GTDB taxonomy): Bacteria > Acidobacteriota > Vicinamibacteria > Vicinamibacterales > UBA2999 > VFZN01. Next base: position 4,744 of record CAZLBU010000029.1, read on the forward strand.
CTGCGCTGATCTGCGGGAGCCATCCATGACCCTCTACGGCGATCTTCGCTACGCCCTCCGCCTGCTCGGCCGCGCGCCCGTCTTCACGATCTGCACCATCCTCGTCGTCGCGCTCGGCATCGGCGCCACGACCGCGGTGTTCAGCCTCGTCTACGCGCTCCTCCTGAAGCCCCTGCCCTACGCCAACGCCGACCGGCTCGTCGTGGTCTGGGAGCACAACGTCGTTCGGAGCCGGCCGACCAACGTGATCAACGCGGGGAACTTCCTGGCCTGGAAGGAACGCAACCGGACGTTCGAGGACATGGCGATCTTCTCGCCAATGCGCGTCAACCTGACCGGCAGCGGAGAGCCAGAGGAGCTCGACGCGATGGTCGTGTCGGCCAACCTCCTGTCGATGGTGGGGGCGCAGCCGGTCATGGGCCGGGTCTTCTCCACGGGCGAGGACACGGACGGCGCGGCGCCGGTGGCGATCATCAGCGATGGCCTCTGGGCGCGGCGCTTCGGCGGGCGCGCTGACATCCTCGGGCAATCCGTGACGCTGTCGGATCGGCAGGCGACCATCGTCGGGATCCTGCCTTCGACATTCGAGCTTCTCGGGCAGCGAGCCGACGTCTGGCGCCCGCTGATCCTGGCTCCCGCCCAGCGGGCGTTCCGGGGGCGAGGCTTCCTCGCGCTGGGCCTGCTCACCCCCGGCGTGACCCGCGACCAGGCACAGGCCGACATGGCGGGCGTAGCCGAAGGCCTCGTGCGCGAGCAGCCGGACTTCAACTCGGGATGGACGGTGAACGTCGTGCCGCTGCGCACGCAGCTCACCTCCAACATCCGTCCGGCGCTCTATGTGCTGATGGGTGCGGTCGTGGCGGTGCTCTTGATCGTCTGCGCGAACCTGGCCAACCTCCTGTTCGCCCGGGCCACGACCCGCGCACGCGAGATGGCCGTGCGCGCCGCGCTCGGTGCCGGCGCGGCGCGCCTGTCGCGTCAACTGCTCACCGAAGTCGCTGTCCTCATCATCTCCGGAGGTGTGGCAGGGCTGCTCCTGGCCTCCTGGCTGCAGTCGCTCATCGTCACGACCGCGCGCGCGCAGGCACCGGTTCCGCTCCTCGGGGAAGTCGCGCTCGACGGGGTCGTCGTCGGATTTGCCGCGGGGGTTACGACGGTGACGGCCCTGCTCTGCGGGCTGGCACCGATCTGGACGCTGCGCGGCGCCTCGCTGGTGACCGCACTCCGGGACGGCGGGCGAGGCACGACCGAGGCCGCCCACGGCCGGCTGCGCGCAAGCCTGGTCGTCGTCGAGGTGACGCTGGCGGTGGCCCTGCTCGCCGGGGCCGGGCTACTCGTGCGCAGCGTGCTGGCGTTGCAGGCCGTAGACCCCGGGTTCGATCCCTCGCGCGTGCTCACGATGCAGGTGATTCTCTCGGCCACGTCACCGGACGACGCGCCGCGCGTGGCGCGCTTTCACCAGGAAGCGGTCGATCGCCTCCGCACCATCCCCGGTGTGAGGCAAGCCGCGGGCACGGTATTCCTGCCCCTCGCGGGGCTGGGCTCGGCCACGTCATTCTGGATGGCGGACCGCCCCGAGCCCGCCGCGGCCGACCGCCCGGTGGCCGAAATCAGGCCCGTCACGCCCGGCTATTTCGAGACGATGGGGATCACCAGGCTCGCAGGGCGCGACTTCGATGCGGGGGACACGCCTGACCGCCCGCTGGTGGCCGTCGTGAACGAGACCTTCGCGCGCCGGTTCTCGTCTGGAGAGAATCCCCTCGGCCGGCGGCTCACCTATTCCTGGGACAAGCCGACCACGGTCGAGATTGTCGGCGTCGTCGGCGACGTGCGGTTGACCACGCTCGATGGCGAGGTGCGCGCCACGGTGTACCTCCCCAACGCGCAGCGCACCATCCCGATGATGACCTATGCCCTGCGGACCGAGGGCGATCCGCTGTCGGTCGCCGGGGCAGCCATTGCGGCGGTTCGGGCCCTCGCCCCGACCCAACCAGTGTCACGCGTGAGAGCGCTGGACGAAGTCGTGGGACAGTCGCTCGCGCGGCCGCGCATCGCCTCGAACGCGCTGCTGGCCTTCGCCGCCGTCGCCTTGCTGCTGGCGGCCATCGGCGTCTACGGGGTCATCGCGTACAGCGTGTCGCAGCGCTGGACCGAGTTCGGCGTACGGCTCGCGCTGGGTGCGTCGCCCGGCGCCATCCGCGGGATGGTCGTTCGCCGGGGCCTCGCACTGGTCCTGCTGGGCCTCGCGCTCGGGCTCGCCGCGGCCTTCCCGCTGTCGCGCGCGCTGGAGTCACAGCTCTTCGGAGTGCGGCCCTTCGACTGGCCGACCTATGGTGTGGTGGCCGCGGCGATGGCATCGGTGGGCCTGGCCGCCAGCTGGATCCCCGCGCTCCGCGCCACGCGCGTGGATCCCGTGGCCGCGCTCCGGGCCGACTAGACGGTATCATCCGGCGCATGGCCTCCACGGATCGCGCGCGGCGGGGACGCCGCGCATTCCTCAAGCAGCTGCCTGGTGCGGTCGCCGCCGGCCTTGCGGCACCCGCCCTGGCCGAAGGCGGCGCGCCTGCGCAGCCAGCCGCCACCTCCGACCCGGCGGCCCTGACGGCGGACATGCTGGGCACCGCGCAGCAGGTGAGCGGGCTGTCGCTCCCGCCGACCGAGCTCGAGCAGGCGCGGCCGCTGGTCGAGCGCAACCGCGCGAACATCGCCCTGCTGCGGGCGGTCGCGGTACCGTCAGAGACCGAGCCCGCGTTCTCGTTCCGCCCGCGGGAAGGCGCACCGGGGAGCGGCGCCACCAACTCGGCGCCGGCCGTGGACCTGCCGGAGCTCACGACGCCGGCATCCGTGCGGCCGGCGCGCCTGGAGGAGCTTGCGTTCGCGCCGGTCACGACGCTGGCGGCGCTGGTGCGGGAGCGCCGGGTGTCGTCGGTCGAGCTCACCCGGATGTACCTCGATCGCGTGAAGCGCCACGACCCGGTGCTGCACTGCGTGGTCACGCTCACGGAATCGCGGGCGCTGGCCGAGGCCGAAGCCGCGGACCGGGAGATTGCGGCCGGACGCTACCGGGGGCCGCTGCACGGCATCCCCTATGGCATCAAGGACCTGTTCGCGACGAAGGGTGTCCCCACCACGTGGGGCGCGCAGCCCTACGCGTCGCAGGTGTTCGACTACGACGCCACCGTGGTCACGCGCCTGCGCGAGGCCGGCGCGGTGCTCGTGGGCAAGCTGTCCACGGGCGAGCTCGCCGTAGGCGACCTGTGGTTCCTCGCGCGCACGCGCAACCCGTGGAACCCCGAGAAGGGATCGAGCGGATCCTCTGCGGGGCCCGCGTCGGCCTCCGCGGCAGGGCTCGTGGGATTCGCCGTGGGCACCGAGACCGGCGGGTCGATCATTTCACCCGCGGCGACGTGCGGGGTCGTGGGGCTGCGCCCGACGTACGGACGCATTCCACGCACGGGCTGCATGACGCTTCGCTGGACGCTGGACAAGGTGGGGCCCATCACACGGTCCATCGCCGACGCGGCGCTCGTGCTGCAGGCGCTCGCGGGACCCGACGGGCACGACGACACGGTCAGCAGCGCGCCGTTCTCGTGGAACGGATCGCGCGAGATGAGGGGCCTGCGCGTCGGGGTCGTGACGCGCGAATTCGATGGGCCGCCGGATGACGCGTCGGCCGAGGAACGCCAGGCGTGGCCCCTGCGCAAGGCACACCTCGACGCGGCGCTCGCCGTCTATCGCAAGGCGGGCGCGACATTCGTGCCCGTCTCGCTGCCGGATCTCCCCGCCGCGGCCGTCTATGCCATCCTCAACGCCGAGGCCGGCGCGATGTTCGACGAGCTGCTGCGAAGCGGCGGCATCAACGAGCTGGCCGACAAGGGCACGAGCGGCCGCGCCAACCAGCTGCGGGCGGCGCGGTTCATTCCCGCCGTGGACTACATCCGCGCGCAGCGGGTGCGGACGCTCCTGGCGGAGCGCATGAACGCGCTGTTCGGCAGCATCGACGTGTTCCTGGCGCCATCGTCATCCGACAGCGTCACGATGACGAACCTGACGGGACACCCCGCCGCCGTGGTTCCCGCCGGCCTGGTGGACGGACTCCCCATGGCGCTGATGGTGACCGGCCCGCTGTGGCGCGAGGACCTGGTGCTGCAGGTCGCGGGTGCGTTCGAGTCGGCGACGGACTGGCACGAGCGCCATCCAGCGCTCGGGTGACGACCCTGGTGCGGGCGGCACCGCCAGAGTGCTGTTCTGCCTTCTGCCTTCTGCCTTTCGCCTTCTGCCTTCTGCCTTCTGGCCGGCCCCTTCAGCCCGCTACGCCGCGTGCACCACCGTGCGCACGCTCCGGTGATCGCGCACGATTTCCGCCGGCAGGTGCTTGGCGAGGTAGACCTTCGACTCGCCGTTGTCGTCGGCGTTCCGCTCGAACTTCACGACGTTGAACTGCAGCTGCGCCAGCACGGCGCGCATGTCGTGATAGCGGTTCTTCGTCTTGACGACGATCTCCTCGAAACCGCTGGCGAGGGCCCAGGCCTCTGACTCCTCGCTGAGGGCGCGGAAGTGCCCCTGGCCGCGCCAGTCCCGGCGGGTGGCGCCGATCCAGGAGTAGAGGACGCGGCGTCCGTCGAACTCCACGTGGCCGCGGAGCCGCTCCACGAGGTCGCGCAGCTTCGGGATGGACTCTTCCGCGCGGATTTCGTGAACGACCTTGTAGGACACCGGCACGAGCGACCCGGGATCGTCGGGCAGCGGCGCCTCGGCCATCAGGATCAGCGATTCGCGATCGGACAGGCGATCGAGGATCTCCGCGGCCGTCTTCCGCCGCGGGAACTCGCCGAAGTACTCCTCGATGTACTGGATCTCCAGCGCGCCGCTCTCGAGGGGATACTGCTTGATGAAGTACTCCACGCCTGCTCCCAGCCCGCGATTATAGTCAGTACTCCATGCCCAGCACGTGGCCCGCGTCGTCCACGTCGAGCTTGTGCGCCTGCGGAACCTTGCCCAGGCCGGGCATCAGCATCATGCTGCCGGCGATGGCCACCACGAACCCGGCGCCGGCCGAGAGGGAGACGTCGCTGATGGTGAGCGTCCAGTCGCGGGGCGCGCCCATCGCTTTCGGGTCGTCGGTGAAGGAGTACTGCGTCTTGGCGATGCAGATGGGCAGCCGGTTGTAGCCCAGCGACGCCAGGCGGTCGAGGCGCGCGCGCGCCGCAGGCTTGAAGCTGACGTCGCGGGCGCCGTACACCTCCGTCGCCACCGTCCTGATCTTGGCTTCGAGCGGCGTGTCCGGCGTGTAGAGAGGCGCCACGCGCGAGGGGTCGCTGGACGATGCCGCGGCCACGACGCGGTCGGCCAGGTCGGTCATGCCGTCGCCGCCCTTCGCGTACCCTTCGGACAGCGCGGCCTCGACCCTCTGCGAGCGGCAATGATCCAGGACCTTCTGCAGGTCCGCGTCGCCGTCGTTCGGGAAGCGGTTGAGGGCCACGACGGCCGGGACGCCCCAGCGCGCGAGGTTCGACAGGTGCCGGTCGAGGTTCGCGAACCCGCCCTCGACAGGGCCATCCGGAGCGCCGCCCTGCGCCCGCAGCGCCTTCAGCGTGACAATGACCACGGCCGCCGCCGGGACGTGGCCGCACATGGGCATCACCAGGTCGAAGAACTTCTCGGCGCCGAGGTCGGCGGCGAACCCGGTCTCGTTGACGACGTAGTCGGCCAGGTGCAGGCCGATGCGCTGCGCGAGCACGCTGCTGGTGCCGTGGGCGATGTTGGCAAACGGGCCGCAATGGATGATGGCGGGCACGCCCTCGGTGGTCTGCACGAGGTTCGGGAGCAGCGCCTCGTTGAGCAGCACCATCATCGGGCCGACGGCCTTCAGGTCGCTCGCAATCACCGGCTTGCCGTCGGTGTTGAACCCCACGACGATGCTCGCCAGGCGCCGGCGCAGGTCGGGCCGGCTGACGGACAGGGCCAGGATGGCCATGATCTCCGAGGCGGCCGTGATGATGAAGCCAGTCTCGCGCGCGGGACCGCCGTCTCGGCCGCCCAGGCCCGTGATGATGCGCCGGAGCGCGCGGTCGCTCATGTCCATGGCCCGGGGCCAGAGGATCTCGCGCGGGTCGAGCCGCAGCTCGTTGCCGAAGTGCAGGTGCGCGTCGAGCAGCGCCGCCAGCAGATTGTGCGCCGTGGTGATGGCGTGGAAGTCGAGGTTGATCTTGTCGATGGGCTCGACCGACGCCCGGCCACCGCCCGTCGCGCCCCCCTTCTGTCCGAAGACGGGCCCGAGCGAGGGCTCACGGAGCGCCGCGACGGCCTTGTGCCCCCGCTTGACCAGCCCCTGGGTGAGGCCGATGGTATTGACCGTCTTCCCCTCGCCGCTGGTCGTCGGCGTGATGGCGGTGACCAGGATCAACTTCCCGCGCCGATCCGGGAATCGCTCGAGCACCTCCAGGCGGATCTTGGCGGTGTGCCGCCCGTAGGGTTCGAGGAGATCTGCAGGCAGGCCGAGGTGGTCAGCGATGTCGGCAATGGGGCGCATAGGCGCTCATTATGTCCGGTTTTCCGCCACCCCTGGCTTTCCGGGCACGTCCGGGCCCGGCTGCGCGTCCTACCAGTTGACATGGCGCGCGACTACCAGCTCCAGACGCGGCTCTTCGTGGCACGGGACCTCGAGACGACGTTCGGGTTCTTCGCGGATGCCGCCAACCTGCAGCGATTGACGCCGCCCTGGTTGGACTTCGCCATCCTGACGCCGCGCCCCATCCCCATGCACGAGGGGGCCGTCATCGACTACCGGATCCGCGTCCACGGGATCCCCATCCGCTGGCGCACGGAGATCGCGGAGTGGCAGCCGCCTCACCGCTTCGTGGACCGGCAGGTGCGTGGTCCGTATCGCCTCTGGCACCACACGCACACCTTCACGCCGGTCGCCGGCGGCACCCTGGTCGAGGACACGGTGCGCTATCGGCCCATCGGAGGCGCCCTCGTGCACGGCCTCTTCGTTCGGCGGGACCTCGAAGGCATCTTCAGATTCCGCCAGGAGGAGATCCTCAACGTGTTCGGGGTGGCGGCCCGCGATCCGATCACGGTGTCCATCCAGCCGGTGCTGATATAGTGCGAGCGCCCGCAGCCGCGGGCGCCTCTCATGCAGGACCTCACCACCGGCTCGGTCACCGCGCACCTCCTGAAGACCACCAGCTTCATGCTGGTGAGCATGGTCTTCCAGACGCTGTACGTGCTGGTGGACCTGTACTGGGTGGGTCGCCTCGGCACCGACGCCGTGGCCGCCGTGGCCATCAGCGGCAACCTGATGTTCCTCGTGCTGGCGGCCACGCAGATGCTCGGCGTCGGCACCACCACGCTCGTCTCGCACGCCGCGGGCCGCCGGGAACAGGTGCGGGCCAACGCGATCTTCAACCAGGCCCAGGTGCTGTCCATCGCCTCGGGCATCGTCTTCCTGGGCGTGACGCTGAGCCTCAGTGGCGCCTACGCGCGCGCGATGAGCGCCGACGAGGGCACGACACGGCTGGCGGTGGAGTACCTCGCGTGGATGGTGCCCGCCATGGCGCTCCAGTTCGCGCTGGTGGCGATGGGCGCAGCGCTGCGCGGAACGGGCAACTTCAAGCCGGGGATGGTCGTGCAGACCGCGTCTGTCATCATCAACATTCTCCTGGCGCCCGTCCTCATCTTCGGGTGGGGCACGGGGCACGCGTTCGGTGTGGCCGGGGCCGCCATGGCGTCGTTCATCGCGATTCTGGTCGGCGTCGCCTGGATGGCCACCTACTTCGCCGGCCCGTCGGCCTACCTGACGTTTGCGCCGGCTGGCTGGCGGCCGAACGTGCGCGCCTGGGTGGAGATGCTGAAGATCGGCCTTCCGGCAGGGGCCGAGTTCGGCCTGATGGCCATCTACCTGGCAGTGGTCTACACGGTCATCCGCCCGTTCGGCGCCTCCGCCCAGGCGGGCTTCGGCATCGGGCTGCGCATCATGCAGTCGGGCTTCCTGCCGATCGTGGCGCTGGGCTTCGCCGTGGCGCCGGTGGCGGGCCAGAATTTCGGCGCGCGAAAGCCGGACCGCGTGCGTGCCACGTTCAGGGCCGCGGCCCTCATCGCCACGGCCGGCATGGCCCTGTTCGCGCTGCTGGCGCACGTCGCGCCCGCCGCGCTCATCGGCGTGTTCTCCAACGATCCGGCGGTCATCGCGGTCGGCGACGAGTACCTGCGCATCTCGTCGTGGAACTTCGTCGCCTCGGGCCTCATCTTCGTCACGGCCTCGATGTTCCAGGCCATGGGCAACACCATCCCCTCGCTGGTCACCTCGTTCACGCGCATCCTGCTGGTGGCCGTTCCGGCGATCCTGCTGTCACGCATGCCGGGCTTCGAGATCCGGTGGATCTGGTATCTGTCGGTCGCCGCGGTCGCCCTGCAGATGAGCCTGAACCTGCTGGTCCTGCGCCGGGAGTTCCGGCTGCGGCTCGGCTTCGCGCCGTCGGAAGCCTGATTCCCCGGCGGTTCGACACGCCGCAACGTATAATTCACGCCGCAATCACATCCCGTGGGCGCCTTCCGGCCGCCACGGGCCGGAAGGAACCGAAACTCCGATGAAACTGGCCGTCCCACGAGAATGCCGCGCGGGCGAGCGCCGCGTCGCCGCCACCCCCGAGAACGTCGCACGCCTCATCAAGCTGGGCTTCGAAGTGCTGGTCGAGAGCCACGCCGGGGCGCTGGCCTCGTTCGGCGACGACGACTACGCGGCGGCCGGCGCACAGGTGATCGCCGACACGCGCGCGCTGTGGCAGGAGGCCGACATCGTCCTCAAGGTGCAGCCGCCGGATCAGCACCCCGTGCTCGGCGTGCACGAGGCGGACCTGCCGCGCGAGGGCGCGGTCATCATCAGCTTCCTGTGGCCCGGCAAGAACCAGGCGCTGGTCGAACGACTGGCGGCGCGCAAGGTCACCGCGCTGGCGATGGACCAGGTGCCGCGCATCTCGCGCGCGCAGAAGATGGACGCGCTCTCGTCGATGGCCAACATCGCGGGCTACCGGGCGGTCATCGAGGCGGCCAGCTTCTACGGGCGCTTCTTCACGGGCCAGATGACCGCCGCCGGCAAGGTGCCGGCCGCGAAGGTGCTGGTCATCGGCGCGGGCGTGGCTGGCCTGGCCGCCATCGGCGCCGCGCGGGGCCTCGGCGCCATCGTGCGGGCGTTCGACACGCGCCCGGCGGTGAAGGACCAGGTGAAGAGCATGGGCGCCGAGTTCATCGAGCTCAACGTCCAGGAAGAGGGCGAGGGCGCCGGCGGCTACGCGAAGGAGATGAGCCCCGCCTTCATCGCCGCCGAGATGGCGATGTTCGCCGCGCAGGCCCGGGAAGTCGACATCATCATTACGACGGCCCTGATCCCGAATCGGCCCGCGCCGGTCCTCATCACCGAGGACATGGTCAAGTCGATGAAGAAGGGATCAGTCATCGTGGACCTCGCCGCGGAGAACGGCGGGAACTGCGCGCTCACCGAGCCGGGCACGGTGGTGGAGCGCCACGGCGTGCACATCCTGGGCTACACGGATCTGCCCAGCCGGCTCGCGCCGACGGCCAGCTTCCTCTACGGCAACAACCTGGGCCACCTGCTGAGCGACATGGGCGGCGGCGCCGGCTTCAAGGTGGACGTGAACGACGAGGTGGTGCGCGGCGCGCTGGTGCTGCTGAATGGCGCGCTCATGTGGCCGCCCCCGAAGCGCGAGGCCCCGCCGGCACCGCAGGCCCAGCCCGCGAAGCCCGCGGCCGCGCCGCCCGGCAAGGCGCACGCGGCGAAGGAGCCGTCCTCCGGCGCCGGCATGGCGATCGCGCTGGTCGTGGCGGCGCTGGCCTTCATCGGGCTCGGCCTGGTGGCGCCGCCCTCCTTCCTGGCGCACCTCACCGTCTTCGCCCTGGCCTGCATCGTCGGCTGGCAGGTGGTGTGGAACGTCACACCGGCGCTGCACACGCCGCTCATGAGCGTGACCAACGCGATCAGCGGGATCATCGTCATCGGGGGCATGCTGCAGGTGAGCGGACCGATCGCGGACCCGGCCGTGCTGCTCGGCGCGGCGGCCATCCTGCTGGCCACCATCAACATCTCGGGCGGCTTCCTCGTGACACAGAGGATGCTGAAAATGTTCAGCCGCAGATGAGCCGCAGATGAGCCGCAGATGACGCAGATAGCGCAGATGGAAAGCAGCTTCGAGGTGTGCGTTGCCTGAATCACTCGTCACGATCGCGTATATCGCCGCCGGGATCCTGTTCATCTTCAGCCTGGGCGGCCTGTCGGCGCAGGAATCGGCGCGACGCGGAAATCTCTTCGGCATCACGGGCATGCTCATCGCGGTCGTCGCGACGATGCTGGGTCCGCACGTCTCGAGCTACGGGGTGCTGATCGCCATGCTGGCGGTGGGCGGCGCCATCGGCGCCGTGCTCGCGGCGCGCGTCGAGATGACCTCGATGCCGCAGCTGGTGGCCATGCTCCACAGCTTCGTCGGCCTCGCGGCGGTGCTGGTGGGCTTCGCGTCGCTGCTCGGGCCGCCGACGGGCCTGACGGGCGTCGAGGCGCGCATCCACGAGATCGAAATCTTCATCGGCGTCTTCGTCGGCGCGATCACCTTCACCGGGTCGGTGGTGGCCTTCGGCAAGCTCCAGGGGCTCATTCGCAGCAAGCCGCTGCTCCTGCCCGGCCGGCATGCGCTGAACGTCGCGATCATCCTGGCCTGTATCTACCTGGGCACGCAGTTCGTGGGC